>NZ_JBSRDC010000067.1:0-8694 GCF_055145285.1 Salinivirga sp.
TTGACAACGATGCAGAATACTTTGCATTTCCCCGCAAGGCACTTTTCAACAAAATTGGCATGCGCAGCGCCGTTTTCGAAGTTGATGCATCGGGTACTTTCGTAGGTTCATCGTACCTGTACGCCACTATGCGCGATTATACCCGTTTTGGATTGCTGTACCTGAACAACGGCAACTGGCAGGGCGAACAGATACTGCCCGAAGACTGGGTGGAATATACCACTACAACAGCAAATGGTTCCGAAGGCGAATACGGTGCATTTTTCTGGCTTAACAAAACCGGCACCGACTACCCCGATGTACCCCGCGATATGTATTGCTGCCGTGGGCACGACGGGCAATTTATATACATCATCCCGTCGAAAGATCTGGTTATTGTACGCACAGGTTTCTCGAAAAAAGGCGAATTCGACCAAAATGGTTTTATAGCCGGGATAATTGATGCGATTGAGAAATAATAGATCGTTAGATTATAGACTTGAGACAATAGACTTGTTTATAATACACTAATGACTACTTCATAGAATTACCAATAGTATGATAAAGGATTTCTCTAATCACGAATTTAAAATTCGTGAATTCGTGGCATCATTAAATGTTTCTATTAGAATATAATTATTGATTAAATGCATTTTAAAAAATATTTATTTAAATTACAAACCCAAATATTTTAGCCACTAATTCACGAATAATAATGTCTGATATCATTTACAAAACTGAAAGCTACAAGATTATTGGAATATGCATGGAAGTTCACAATAATCTTGGCCCAGGATTTCTGGAAATTGTATATAAAGACGCTTTGGAATACGAGTTTAGTTTAGCTGGTATTCCATTTGAAAGAGAAAAAGAATATGCTGTAAAATACAAGGAAACAATATTGCCCCATAAATTTTATGCTGATTTTATTGTATATGATAAAATAATTCTCGAAGTGAAAGCTGTTTCTGAAATCTACGATAAATCAATTGCTCAGGCTATTAATTATTTAAGTGCTTCAGGCTGCAAACTTTCATTGATTGCCAATTTTGGAGAGCTAAGCCTTAATTATAAACGAATAATAAAATAAACACAAATATATTCCGATTACAATCGGAAAATAATTCGTGAATTCTAAGACCTATGCAAATTTTTTAGACGAAATTTTGTTGATAAATTTTCACATAGGGTGTTTGCCTTTTTATTACAGCAAATACCCGATTGATTAATTTGCATCGTATTGAATTGATAATCAAATTATGATCTTTCCCTTCGTCTGATTTTCGGTTATAATACTTTTTCATCTCTGGATCCCAGTTAATTGCTGAGTTGGCTCCGTTTGATAATAATGCCTTTACCTTCTTATTGGCCAAGCTACTCACCTTTGTCTTACCTCTAATGGATGTGCCGGATTCATTTTTGAATGGTGCAATACCAGAATAGCAGGCATATTCCCTGCCATTATCAAAACTCGTAAAGTTATTGGTTGTAACCAACATATAGGTTGCAATTACAAAGGCAATCCCAATGACTGATCTGGTCAGGTTGTAGTTTTTGTACAAGCTCTCATCGGATTTTATCAGGTCAATAATTTGTTTCTTTATTTGCACGATACGTTCCTCAAAATCGGTAATTTGCATTTCAATTTCTCGGGAAACCGATTTTAATCCACTCACCCGCTGATATTGCTGGTGACTTTTTAAGCTGTTTTTTAAAGAGGTGCAAATCCGCACCATTTGATCCCTGTAAGTGAGCAGTTGTTTAATCTGCAACAAAACACCCGAAGGCAGACTGAATGGCTGAAGTTTTGCTCTGTGGGTAAAAGCATAATCTGCGATCCTACGGGCATCTACTTTATCGTCCTTGCCCCTTGTAAGGCCGAGGCTTCTCTTGATCTTCAGGGCAGGTTCAACACAATAATCAATTCCCATTTGGCTAAGCCATGCAAAAAACAATAAACCGTAAGTTCCGGTATGCTCCATGCAAAACACACAATCCGTTAATTGAACCGTTTGCGTTTCAAGCCATGCAGGTATGGAATCAAACCCTTTGAAGTCATTGGTCACGACTTTATTCTTAAACCGGCCACTTTCTGCATCCTGTAATATGGCCAAATCGAGCTTGTCATTGGAAATGTCAACCCCGATAAAATGTTTTTTTTGCCTAAATTTGTCCATAATCAATAGTTTTAGAACCGGGAGTGGTTGTTCATGCTAACACCTTTAATAAGCCTTGAGCTTAAAATTCTAAATGGCGATTGCAACCATAAGGGGCTTTGGACTAATTCACGAAATGATACTTGGATCACGCATTCGTATAGTTCACCAAAGTCCCTTTCCGGTTTAAGTTATTAACAAACTTCAAAGTTATTAACTCCCCCTAAAACCCCCTATTTCAACATCATAAATATCATAACACTATTAACTTTTCTGTTTTGCTAATCTAAAGGCATTCGTGGCATCATTAAATGTCTAGTAGGATATCATTTTTGATTAGTATCCGGTAAAAATTTTTAATCAATGACACCATTTCTTTATTATATTTAAGCCACAAATTCACGAATTCTAATTAATTCAGAATAACAATGAAAATTATTTGTATAGGCCGTAATTACGTAAAACATATTGAGGAACTGAACAGTGAGCGTCCCGAAGAACCGGTGATTTTTTTAAAGCCCGACTCATCCATCTTACGCAAAAACCGTCCGTTTTTTATTCCCGATTTTTCAAATGATTTACACCACGAAGTAGAGCTGGTGCTCAAAATTGACAAAGTTGGCAAAAGCATATCCCGGAAATTTGCCACTCGTTACTACAGTTCGGTAGGGCTGGGAATTGACTTTACTGCCCGCGACCTGCAAAACAAGCTAAAAGATAAAGGCCTGCCATGGGAAAAATCGAAGGCCTTTGATTTCTCGGCGGCCATCAGCAACGATTTCATCCCCTTGGAAGAACTCGATGCCAATAACATTCGTTTCAGGCTCGAAATTAACGGCGAAACCCGTCAAACCGGTGAATCGAGCCGTATGATTTTCCCGTTTGATGAACTGATTGAACACATTTCGAAGTTTTTCACCCTTAAAACCGGCGATTTAATCTACACGGGCACCCCGGCAGGTGTTGGCCCTGTACAAATAAACGACCGTTTGGAAGGATATATTGAAGACCGTAAAATGTTCGACTTTCTTATAAAATAGATTGGAGATATGAGACGTGAGATGTGAGATGTGAGATATGAGACGTGAGATATGAGACGTGAGATATGAGATATGAGATTTGAGATTTATACAAAAAAATACGTCACTCGGATCTTGTGCAAGACACATCTGATTTTATAAATTGAATGTTTTTCAAGCATTTACAATGCATAGAAAAAACAGACTTACAAGCAAAGAAAAATAAAACGAAAAAGGTAGCCATTTTTTAAAAAAGGCCTTTGGCAGAAACAAGAATTGCGTTATATTTGCAGCGCTGTTAAGGCAAGCACACGGGTGTAGCTCAGTTGGTAGAGCACTGGTCTCCAAAACCAGGTGTCGGGAGTTCGAGCCTCTCCTCCCGTGCAAGTAAAACCCCGCTGATTGAATTGGCGGGGTTTTTATTTGCGGATATCACCCATCAATTTCAACTTTTTTATATAGTCAATACTTTCAAAAGCAAACGGTTGTTGTGAAATGATATCAAAGTATTTAAAATTACTAATCCTTAACTTATTTTGATGCAAATACACACCACATTTGAACCCAATACAAGTTCTTTGTATTGTTGTTTAAAACGTCTTAATTCTTGTTTTAATGGAACTTGCTTTACGAGAGGTGATTTTATAACACTATATTTCCAGTTCACCTGAAACGTAACGCCTGTTTTCTTTGGCTGAAACCGATATCACCAATATAAAAAAGCACTCCGATTAAACGAAGTGTTTTTTTATTTCTATTATCTTTGATAAACCATAATCCTAACCCATTTTATTATGTCTGTTACACGTTTCGGAATATCAATTGAGCAGGAGCTACTGGAAGCACTTGACGAATACGTTAAGAACAACCGGTTTTCAAACCGCTCACAGGCTATTCGCCACCTTATTAATAAGAATATGGTAGAACATAAATGGCAATGCGATAATATTGTCGCGGGCTCTATAACGCTGTTTTACGATCCGCACAAAAGAGAAATACTAAACCACATAGCCGAAATTCGTGAACGCTTTTTTAGCGAAACATTATCATCGCAACAAATTATGCTTAGCGAAAACAATACCCTCGAAATTATTGCCATAAAAGGGGCAGCACATAGATTAACCGAAATGGCCGACCAGCTCATTAGTATTAAAGGCATCCATCATGGACAATTAACCATGACCCGGGCTGAGTAAAAATATGACTCAAGCCAAGCAACCCATACTTCAATTTAAAATAAATCAAATGTCGAAGACAGCTGTTTTACTCATCAATGTTGGCACCCCCGATAAACCACAAGTAAAGGCCGTACGCCGGTATTTGCGCCAGTTTTTAAACGACAGCAGGGTGATTGACCTGCCATGGGCATTGCAAAAAATATTGGTCAACCTGATCATTGTACCATTCAGGGCCCCTAAATCAACAAAACTGTACCAAAAGCTATGGAATCCTGCTGGTTCACCATTGCTGACCAACATGATGGAACTACAAAAAAAGCTACAAAACAATACGGCAGACAATACCGGCTTTTTTGTTGCCATGCGCTATCAAAACCCGTCGATAGCGAAGGCCTTACAAAGCATCAAACAAAAACAATACGATAAAATTATCATCCTGCCCCTCTTCCCCCAATATGCCTCATCAACCAGCGGAACTGCCATACAGGCCGTTTGGAAACACATCAGTAAGTGGAATGTTATCCCAAAGGTAGAAACCATTAGCCAGTTTTATGACCACCCGGCATTTATCGATGCTTTTGCCCGTAAAATTAATACTTACGGGCCTCAGCACTACGATCATGTATTATTCTCGTATCACGGACTGCCAAACCGGCAACTGGAAAAAACACACCCGGGCGTGGCGGCTTTGTCGTGCCATTGTGCAGAGGAAATGCCTGCGCACGGCAACTTTTGCTACAAGGCCACATGCTACCAAACTACACGCCAATTAGCCGGGCGCTTAGGTTTAGCCAAAGACTCCTACTCTACTTCGTTTCAGTCGCGTTTATCAAAAAACTGGATGGCCCCGTTTACCGATGAAACATTGATAAAATTAGTTAACAACGGGCAAAAACGGGTTCTGGTTGTAGCCCCCTCCTTCGTTGCCGACTGTCTTGAAACTACGGTTGAAATTGCATACGAGTATAAAAAAATGTTCATCGAAAAAGGCGGAGAAAAACTTACAATGGTTGAAAGCCTTAATGCCGATGATGAGTGGGCTGAGGCAATATTGAAGATTATTAACTAACACTGTTGTCCGATAAATGACAAAAAATATAACAATGCTTTGCGAACCCTGTTTAAAACACTGATTATCAAGTTGGGCTAAAGCCCAGATTCGTAGATGTAAATCAATTACCCCGGGCTTAAGCCCGGGGCTATTGAAAGCCCTATAATACAGGGGCTTTAGCCCAATTATATATATTTTAACCGGACATTAGTGATTAACTAATTAATTTTCACCACTATTACTTTTAATTATCATATTTATTTTTTACATTGTATGAACTTTACAATAAATTACTGTTTTGTACAGTAAAAAATGGAGCCCAGAAACCATTGCAAAAATAACGGGGCGTAACCGAAAAGCCATACGAGTAGGAAAAAACTCTTAAACCTATGGAAGAAAATCAAAACATTCCTGTTCAGAACGAATCAAGTGTAGCAAAAACACTACACATAAAACTAAAAAAACCGTTGAAATTTAATATCTCAACGGTTTTTTTTATGTACAATACAACAACGCTTTTATTTAAAACACTAACATTTAAACTATTACAATCTAAGTCTATTGTCTCATGTCTAAAATCTAATAATCTATAACTAGTAAGCTATTGCAAACAACACCCGCTTGTTCGATGGTTTTCCGGTATAAATACATTTACCTTCTTCCTCTTTTGCACCGAGCGGAATGCAACGAATAGTTGCTTTGGTTTCATCTTTTATTTTTTGTTCTGTTTCGGGCGAGCCGTCCCAATGCGCTGAAATAAAACCACCTTTATTTTTCAGTACATCTTTAAATTCATCCCAGGTATCCACCTCGGTTGTATGCTCTGTACGGAAGTCAAAAGCTTTTTTGTAGATTGAACTCTGAATATCATCCAGTAAATTTTCAATATAGTCATCAATTCCGTCCATCTGTACCACTTCTTTTGAAAGGAGGTCACGACGTGCAACTTCAACCGTTCCGTTCTCGATATCGCGTGGACCGATAGCCAAGCGTACAGGAACACCCTTCAATTCATATTCAGCAAATTTCCAACCCGGTTTTTTAGCATCACTATCATCATATTTTACCGATATGCCTTTAGCCCGGAGCTTTTCAATAATCGCTTCAGCTTTTTCAGAAATTTGTGATAACTGTTCATCCTTTTTATAAATTGGAACAACAACTACCTGAAAAGGGGCAAGTTTTGGAGGGAGCACGAGTCCGTTATCATCAGAGTGTGCCATAATAAGCGCACCCATAAGACGGGTTGATACGCCCCACGAGCTTGCCCATACATGTTCAAGCTTGCCTTCCTTATTGGCAAACTGTACATCAAAAGCCTTTGCAAAATTCTGGCCTAAAAAGTGAGAAGTACCGGCCTGTAGGGCTTTTCCATCCTGCATCAAAGCTTCAATACACAAAGTATCTAACGCTCCGGCAAAACGTTCATTTTCCGATTTATGTCCTTTAATTACCGGCATAGCCATGTATTTTTCAGCAAAATCGGCATATACATTAACCATTTTGTATGTTTCATCTAAAGCCTCTTGTTTTGTAGCGTGGGCAGTATGACCCTCCTGCCACAAAAATTCGGTAGTACGCAAAAATAAACGAGTACGCATTTCCCAACGTACCACGTTGGCCCACTGGTTACACAAAATTGGAAGGTCGCGCCACGACTGGATCCAGTTTTTATAGGTATTCCAGATTATTGTTTCCGAAGTTGGGCGGACAATTAACTCCTCTTCAAGTTTTGCATCCGGGTCAACAACGATCCCGTTTCCGTCTTCATCGTTTTTCAACCGGTAATGCGTAACAACAGCACATTCTTTTGCAAATCCCTCAACATGTGCAGCTTCTTTACTAAAAAATGATTTCGGGATAAATAAGGGGAAGTAAGCATTTACATGGCCTGTATCTTTAAACATTTTGTCAAGCTGGGCCTGCATTTTCTCCCAAATTGCATAACCATAAGGTTTTATAACCATACAGCCCCTCACGGCTGAATTTTCGGCAAGATCGGCTTTAACCACCAGATCATTGTACCACTGTGAATAATTTTCACTCATTGAAGTTAATTCCTTCGCCATATCTTTTCTTTTGGTATAGTATTTGTTTAATTTGTAATACAATAAAGAGTACAAATAAAGCACAAAAATACAAAAATATAAAGCCTAAGGAGGACAACTTATGAAACGTAAATTAATCATCATCACAATTGCAGCATTAGTTGCCACAGCTTGTAGCACAAACACGCAAACTGCCGGCAATTATGTTGATGACCTTTATTACTGGCCGGGCGACGATGTTCCCGAAATCAGCAATGAAGAGCTCGCAGAACTGGAACAAAGCACTAAGCCTGACGACAACGTTGTAATTATTAGCGAATTAGGCAAAAACGAAAAAGGCTCTAAAACACTTGACAATTATATATATGCCGAGGATGAACCTGACTGGTACAACGAAGTCCAGGCTTATAACCTTAGCAATACACAAGGTGAAGGGCAAGATACAATTTTCATACCAGACGAAAATAATGGTGAATACGTTGTGAATAATTATTACATAAACGATCAAATGTCGTATGCCGACCGGATCAGGCGTTTTCACGATCCCTATTACTACGATCCTCACGTAAGCATGTCGTTTAATATGGGCTGGGGGTCACCTTATTATTCAAGCTATTACCATTGGAACTCATGGCATTATGACCCGTGGTATTACGACCCATGGTATTCTTCAGCATGGGGGTATCATTCACCATATTATGGCAGTTCATGGTACTATAACCGCTGGCATTCGCCATACTATCACAGCTACTACAGTCCATACAGCTACTATGGCAGCTATTACGGGGGTTACTATGGTAATTATTATCCCAACTACTACGTAAATAATAAAGATTACGAAGAAAGTAACCGCCGCTCGCGAAGGCCAAATACAACTTATAGCGATGGCGGTGTAGCCGGTGACAGAAGTGTAGCCGGTAATTACAGAGAAAATGAAACCATAAATAAATCGGCCAGAACTTCGAACCGTAGAAATGTTGTAAATGGCAGTAGTTCTGAACTGGCACAAAAATCAGCCACCACGGCAACACGCGGCGAACGTGCCGTTTTAATGGAAAAAAGACGCTCCACAACATCGGCAAGCCGCTCTGCAAGCAACGTTAGTAGCTCCGATGCCAAAAGCAATACCACAAGATCAAACAGTGCCATAACAACACCACGCCGCAATGTTAGAAGTTCATACCGTTCGGCATCAACCGGTTCAACAACCAGCAGCAAAAGTTATACGCCAAGTTACAATAAACCACGCACTAACACACGTGC
>NZ_JBSRDC010000068.1:0-34511 GCF_055145285.1 Salinivirga sp.
AGTTCTTTTTTGTTAATTGCACCGTAAAATAATTCGCCAACAGTAATTGTGCTAACTCCTATGTTCTCTTGTCCAATTTCTTTGAGATTTGAAATAATATCCGCGTTGTTCCGGTAAAATTCTATGATAACATCTGTATCGCAAAGTATTATTTTGTCCTGTTCCATGCCTGTTTTCTGAGTTCTTTAGCATTAATATCCCTATTGGCCCATAACCCGGCAGAATTGAAAAAATCATACTTTGTGGAAGCTTTCTTTTTATTCACCTCTTCAACTTCGACAAAATCAAGTTGATTGATAAGCTGAATAAGAAAAGATAACTTACTACTGTCTTTTAAATGAAGAATTATTTTTTCCATATTTACAAAAATAAAGTAAAGTTGTATTTTCCCATCACGCTTTCATTATTTTTTTCTTTTATACCTATTACAATTAAACGAATAAGGCAACGTAAAGTTGCAATTGAAGGAAATCCCTCCCGATGTCCCACGTGTTCTAATGTGTAGCCCGACGGAAATGGCCGTTCGTTTCGATTCCCCACAACCTCACCCTCAATGCCACTCAACGAACTACTGTTTCGATTCCCTCTTATCCAAACGCTAAGAGCAACTCAACGAACTACTGTATCGATTCTCCGTTGGCGCGAGCTTTTAGATCGTGTCCATTGAAATAACACACAAAGTTATAAAAGAGGCTTCTATAAGTGGGCTCTCTCTTTTTGCTCACCCCGCACCCTCACTGGCTTCCCTAAAGGAGCGGACTCCCAACGCGCAGCCTGTACAGAATTTCTACGCTACGGCCATGAGCACCAAAACGAACGAAATTACCTGTAATTAGGTTAATATTCTGTAATACAACCTGATCGAAGCGTCCCTTCTCCTCTCAGGAGAAGGCCAGGATGAGGTGATATAACGAAGCGTTCCTTCTCCTTGAGGCCGCGTCAGGCTCCCGACAGAAGAAGATCTTATACCACTTTTTTATTGGTTTCTTTTTACCACGTAGCGGTTGAAAACGTATTGTTTCAGGAGCCAGCCTATAAAAGCTGTTGTAAAGAAGGTAAACGAGCTGTAAATAACTGCCACCACGGCCATGGTATTGTTCTCCAATAACGATTTGGCCACAAATATGGCCAGGGCACTGTTTTGCAGTCCTACTTCAATACTGATGGTATAGCTGTTTTTATAACCTGTTTTCAGACCCATACCCACCAGAAAACCAGCAATCATAGAACCCACATTAAGGGCCAGTGCCCAGGGAAGAATGTCAATGTAATCTTTAATTTGCGCGGCTTTTTCCTGTTCTTCAAAAAATATGACAACAACGAATACGGCTAATAATAGCAATGTCATTACATAGCGCAGTGGCTTTTCGAGTTTTATGGCCATCTCTTTTTTCCACCAACGAATGAGCATGCCGGTGAATACCGGTATGGCAATTACAAAAAACACTTCGCGCATGGTCGATGAAAAGGGCAGATGAATTTCGGCCGAGGTGCCTACAAAAATTTGCAGTGCAATGTTTACATAGAGCGGTAGGGTAAACAATATGAGCAGACTATTGAGCGAAGATAGCGATACACACAGGGCCAGGTTTCCCTTTAAAAGGTGCGTCACCAGGTTCGATGCTGTGCCTCCGGGGCAGGCTGCTATCAATATAAAACCGACTTTAATATATGGATCGAGATTGGTGAATCCTACCAGTAAAAATGCAATCAGGGGTAAAAGTATCATCTGGCTAAAAAGACCGGTAAGGATAGGCCTTGGCCTAATAAAAATTTGCCTGAAGTCTTTAAATTCCAGCGATAAACCCATGCCGCCCATAATTATGGCAAGTGTGGCGGGTAAAGCATATTCGGAGAAAAGTTCTCTCATATCAGATAAAAATACAAACTACAAAGTTAGCACATATTCTTGAGTTGTGATGTTTATACCTGCAATAACTCTCACATATAATTTGATATTTCTGAATGCTCGTTTTGTTTCTGGCACATTGTAACATACTTTTTTTACCGGAAATTATTGTAAATCATGTTATTATTTAAAATTGCCCGAACAACAGTTTTTGAGCATGCAATATAGTTGTGGTTTTAGCTAAAAAAATCAATATAATGGTTTTGGCTCATGAAAAATATACATTATATTTGCATCCGCTAAAAACAGCCCGGATGGCGGAATAGGTAGACGCGCATGGTTGAGGGCCATGTCCACGTAAGTGGGTGCAGGTTCGATTCCTGTTCCGGGCACAGGCGCCCAGATGGCGGAATTGGTAGACGCGCTAGTTTCAGGGACTAGTTCTCGCAAGAGAGTGCAGGTTCGATTCCTGTTCTGGGCACAGATAAAAAACTTACAAAAGTTGACAAAGCCTTGCAAAAATCAATCTTGCAAGGCTTTTTTTATATTTCTTTTGTTGATTTCAGCAAAAAAAATGCGACAATCAAAAGATTATCGCATTTTTGTGACTCAGCTGGGTCTCGAACCCAGGACCCCATCCTTAAAAGGGATGTGCTCTACCAACTGAGCTACTGAGTCGGTTGGGTGTCAAAGCGGGTGCAAATATAAAGGGTTCCGTTGAATCAACAAAGATATTGCGGTGAAATTTCTGTATTTTTTTCTGTAAGCTCTGTCACCATTTGATTTTTAATATACTATCACTAATATTTATATCGCTTTTTCCATCGCTGTATTAAATGCTCTTTTGTTTTTAACTCCTGGTTGTTTTGCTGGGGGCTATAGATAACGCGACCGTCCAACTGATCCGGCAGATATTGCTGATCTGTGAAGTTATTTTGGAAATCGTGACTGTACTTGTACGATTTACCGTAGTTGAGTTCTTTCATCAACTTTGTTGGAGCATTGCGCAAATGTAAAGGCACCGGCAGGTCGCCTGTTTGGCGTACCAGGGCCAGGGCTTCGTCAATGGCCGTATAGGCACTGTTGCTTTTTGCAGAATTGGCCAAATAAATGGTTGCTTCGGAGAGCGGTATGCGAGCTTCAGGCATTCCTAGTTTGTGCACAGTATCGAAACATGCATTGGCCATCAATAAGGCATTGGGGTTGGCCAAGCCAATATCCTCAGACGCCAGAATTACCAATCGACGGGCAATAAATTTTACATCTTCACCGCCCTCGAGCATGCGTGCCAACCAATAAACTGCAGCATTTGGGTCACTTCCTCTCACTGATTTTATGAATGCAGAAATGATATCGTAATGCTGTTCGCCTTGTTTGTCGTACTGTGCTGTGGTGGCCTGTAATACTTCTGTTACCCGTTTGTCATCGATTATTACAGGATCTGTGTCCGTATTATTGGCCAGGAGTTCAATAATATTGTATAATTTACGAGCATCGCCTCCGGAGTACCTAAACAGCGCTGTTTTTTGCGATATTTCAAATTTGCGATTCTGCATTTCAGCATCTTCTGTGATGGCTTTTTGAGTCAATATATCCAATTGCTCCTCGTCGAGGGGTTTGAGTACATAGACCTGACAGCGCGAGAGTAAGGGTGTGATGACTTCAAAAGATGGATTTTCGGTAGTGGCGCCTATGAGCTTAATAATTCCTTCTTCTACGGCTCCAAGTAAAGAATCTTGCTGTGATTTACTGAAACGGTGTATTTCGTCTATAAAAAGAATAGCGCCATCATTATTAAACATTTGGGCATTTCTGGCCTGTTCTATGGCTTTTCGCACATCTTTTACCCCGCTTGAGACTGCACTTAAGGTATAAAATGGCCTGTCGAGCTGGTTGCTGATAATTCTTGCCAATGTTGTTTTCCCCACGCCGGGAGGTCCCCACAAAATCATGGAGGGGATGCGGCCATTGGTGATGTGTTGTCTCAGTACGGAGCCTTCGCCTACCAAATGCTCCTGTCCAATATATTCATCTATGGTTTTGGGACGTAAACGCTCTGCAAGTGGTTGCATATTATTTTTTTAACAAAAATAGGTTTGCCCGGTGAATACTCCAGACTTTTTATGATTTTTTTGACGGAATTAAGCATAAAAAAAAACAAGGACACCGTTTTGCCCTTGTTTTAAAGTTGAATTGGTTTATTTACTTAGTTTTTAAGTGCTTTAGCCATTGTTTCTCCCAGGTGTGCCGGGGATTTTACAACGTGAATGCCGCTTTCTTCCATAATTTTCATTTTGGCTTCGGCTGTATCGTTTTTTCCACCAATAATGGCTCCGGCATGGCCCATTCTGCGTCCCTTAGGTGCTGTTTGGCCTGCAATGAAGCCCACTACAGGTTTTTTTCCGTGTGCTTTAATCCATTGTGCGGCTTCTGCTTCCATGTTACCACCAATCTCTCCAATCATAATAATACCGTCTGTACCTTCATCTTCCATAAGCAGTTTTACCGCGTCGAGCGTAGATGTACCAACAATAGGATCTCCGCCGATACCGATACATGTCGATTGGCCTAAACCTGCTTTGGTAACCTGGTCTACGGCTTCGTAAGTAAGTGTTCCTGAGCGGGATACAATACCTATGGTGCCGTGCGTATGGATAAAGCCCGGCATAATGCCCACTTTGCCCATTCCCGGCGAAATAACTCCCGGACAATTAGGTCCAACCAACCTCGACGATTTGCCGTCCATGTATTCTTTTACCTTTACCATGTCGCTGGTAGGTATGCCTTCGGTAATGGTTACAATGAGCTCAATTCCTGCGTCCGTTGCTTCCATTATGGCGTCGGCTGCAAATGCAGGTGGTACAAAAATAATAGAAACATTTGCTCCTGTAGCTTTTTTACCTTCCTCTACCGTATTGAAAACAGGCTTACCAAGATGGGTTTCTCCACCTTTTCCGGGTGTTACACCACCCACTACATTGGTTCCGTAATCAATCATTTGTTGGGCATGAAAACTGCCTTCACTACCGGTAAATCCCTGCACCAGTACTTTGGATTTTTCGTTGATCAGTACGCTCATAAGTGTTATTTGTTTATATCTTAATACCTAATACCAAAATATCGTCGATTTGTTCATTTTGGCCTTTCCATTCATCAAATGTACGAATTAATATATTTTTCTGTACAGATAATTCCATGTTTTGTATTTCAGATAAAGTGTTTTTTAACTGCACAGCCTTAAATTTTTTAGTTTGTGGGCCTCCAAACTGATCTACAATACCATCAGTAAAAAGGTATAGCGTGTCATTAGTTTCGAGTGTCCATTTTTTGGTGGTAAATTCTTTCTGGTTTTTATGCATTGTTTTGCCAACAGAACGTTTGGTGCCTGCAATTTCAATGAGCTCGCCATCTCTGAAAATAATTAAGGGGCGTTTGGCTCCGCTGATTTGCATTTCCCTGAGATTTTTATCTATTTTTAATAAAACTATGTCCATGCCACTACCTTCAATTTCAGGTGATGAATGCGTGGCTTCTTTGATGTGTGCATCGATATGATCCAGTATATCTGCCGGGTTACTGATATGTTTTTCGAGCACTGCGGAGCGCAAAGCATTATAGCCCAACATACTCATAAAGGCACCCGGAACACCGTGTCCGGTACAGTCTATAGCAGCGAGGTAAATGCTTTCATTGGTGTTTTCGCCAAAATAAAAATCTCCGCTTACAATGTTTTTAGGTTGGTAAAAAATGAAGTGTTCCTTAAAGTGCCCGGTGAAAAAATCGTCGGCTGGAAAAATACTTCTTTGAATATACTGGGCATATGTAATGCTGGCTGTAATGTTGCTTTGCTGAACTTCTAACTCATGGTTTTGTTTTTCGATTTGCTTGAGTTGTGCAGCAATTTCATCATTTTGAGATTGAATTTCTTCCTTTTGTTCTATTATTTCAGCATTGTAAAGCGTTAGTTTTTTATTGGCTCTTTTTTTGGACAGAAATGCGTAAAAACTGATCACTACTAACAAAAGCAAAAGGAAGCCACTTCCGATGGCAAAATTACGAACAATGGTTACGTTCTTGAGTTTTATTTGCTGGGCAGTATTTTCAAGTTCTTTTAGTTTGTTCCTTGATGATAGTAATAAAATCTCTTTTTCTTTTTGTTTTAGTTGGTATTGCTTTTCTAGTTCTGCCATATTTTTTAAGGTCTCCTGTGTAAAAACGGAGTCTTTCATATTTTGGTAGCGCTCGTAATAGTTGAGTGCATATCGGTACTGTCTTAGCTTTTTGAAATTTTTGTAGTATTCCAGATAAATTCTTTGTTTTAGTTTAAAAGAATTGGTTTGCCGGGC
Source organism: Salinivirga sp. (assembly GCF_055145285.1). Lineage (NCBI taxonomy): Bacteria > Pseudomonadati > Bacteroidota > Bacteroidia > Bacteroidales > Salinivirgaceae > Salinivirga > Salinivirga sp. The sequence goes on from NZ_JBSRDC010000068.1 coordinate 6,196, forward strand.
TTTTTTGCTTGCTTCATTGAGAATATTGATTGCTGTGCGGTATTGTCTTTTGGCATAAAAAAGCTGGCTGTAGGCTACGAGTGCAGTTGACATAAGATACATATTGTCTTTTTGTTTGGCCATTTGTATGGTTTGGGCCAGTAGCTTTCTTGCTTCTTCATAAGATCTGCGATTTATTAAAAATTTAGCATAGTTAATATTTACCGTAATTAACTCTTTGAATAGTTTGGTTTCGCGAAAATGGTTCCTAGATTTTTGATAGTATGTTTCTGCCTGACTAATATTACCGAGCATGTCGTAAGTATCAGCCAGGTTATTATAAATTCTCGCTATTTTTGTTGGATCTTCTTTTTGTTCAAGGTATTGCAAGGCTTTTTCATAGTGTTTTACTGCATCTTCATATTTTTGCCACCTGCTGTATAAATTTCCCAGTGCGTTATAAACTTTACTAACATCTTTTGGCAGTTCCAGCAACTCATAAATTTTAAGTGCTGCCAAAAAATATTCCATGCTTTGTTCATAATTATTCCGCTGTTTATAGTTCCTGGCCAGGTTGTAATACCTCATCGCAATGTCTGTAGAATCTTTTAGGTATCTACTAATAGCTAATGACTGCCGGTAATATTCTTCAGCTTTTTGGTAGTCTTCGTAATTGGCATAAATATTACCAATATTGTTCAGTGTTGATGATACGGAGGAAGAGTCATTGAAATTTCGTTTTATATGCAACGCTTTTAAATAGAATTCGAGTGCTTTTTCATAATCCATTTTAAGCTCATAAATGTAGCCCATGTTGTGATAGGTTTTGGCCACGGATAACAGGTCATCCTTTTTTTTAGCATTTTTAATGCTTTCTTGAAGCAAGCCAATGGCTTCATCGTGTTTGTGCAGGCGCAACATTACGATACCGAGATTGTTAAGCACTGCGTCAATTCCTTTCAAATGGTTCGTTTCCCTGTAAATTTCGAGTGCCGCTTTGTAATGTTGTTCAGCTTTTTGGTATTGGCGTTCAAAAATATGCAGGTTACCTTTAAGTTTAAGTGCATTGGCCTTGATTGTATCTTTTACATTTTTTGGTTTTTTGTTGATAATGTAATCGAGAAAATACAGCGCTGAGTCATTTTTTTGATCATACCAATAGTTGGCAAGAACATAGGCATGTTTGAACTTTTGGGGTTTGTCGGCGTCCAGGAACAATTGATTCAGACTATCTGCATTTTGTGCCGGAACCAATTTCGCAACAGCAAGTATAAGGATGAGCAGAAATTGTTTCATTTCCGAAAATACGTTTATTTTTGGGTTTTGATACAATCGTATTATATTTTTTGCTTTCGTAAAACTAAGATACTGAAAATATACTAAATGGTAGCGGCATGTTAAGCTCTAAGTTAAAAATTGTTGTGGGTTTTAGTGGAGGAGTTGATAGTTTGGTGACCTGTTTACTGCTCAAGGAAAAGGGGTACGATGTTTATGCTGTTACTTTTATTTTTACAAATGCACAATTGAATAAGCCTTTTCAGGAAAATGTAAAAATGGCGGCTTCAAAAATTAATATCAATCACGAATTTGTAGATATCAGGCAGGCTTTTACTCAAGTGTTGGATTATTTTAAAAATGGTTATTTCTCCGGCGAAACACCGAATCCCTGTGTTTTTTGTAATCAGCATATCAAGTGGCCATATTTGTTTAAATACGCACAGCATATTGGAGCAGATCGTGTGTCAACCGGCCATTACGCTAGAATAGTGCAAGTTGATGGTCAGTGCTTTATTGCGAAAGGAGTAGATCAAGAAAAAGATCAAAGTTTTTTTCTGTGGAATCTATCGCCCGATCAGCTTAAACATTTGGAGTTGCCCCTGGGAGCAATGCATAAGGCAGCCGTTAAAGAAATAGCAGAGAAAAATGGTTTTGAGCGTTTTTCAGGTCAGAAAGAGAGCACGGGTCCCTGTTTTACCGGAAAAAATTATCGTCACACCCTGAAAAATATGTTGAAAGCGAATGAGATACCCGGAAAAGGAAATTTTTTATCAGAAGAAGGAGAGGTGCTGGGCAGACATGACGGATATATGTTTTATACCATTAGCCAACGCAAGGGGTTGGGCCTTAAAATGCCGGGAAAGCGATTTGTGAAATCTATTAAGCCTGCTACAAACCAGGTTGTTTTATCTCACCCCAATAGTTTGTGGAGTCGTAAATTTTATTTGAGAGATTGGTCAATTCATAAACCGGAAGTTTTTAAAAATACGGAAGTAGAGATCAAAATACGGTACCGCAGCCAAAAAGCTACCGGGTTTTTAATCGCCGAAGGAGAAAGGATTTGTATAAATTTATGTCAGCCGGAGTGGGCTGTTGCTCCCGGACAAACAGCAGCAATTTATATTGACAATATGTTGGTGGGAGGTGGTTATATTGATGAAGTGGCTGAATAAGATACTATTGATAACCAAATCATTCAAAGGCAATATTTTTATCTGGCCAACAAGCTGTAAAAGATAAAAACAAGTAATTCATTCTTGAAATCATTATGTTTAAGAATTGAGGAAGGTATTGCTTTTTTTACTAATTTGGACAGCAAAAAGCATGGTTCGTTACAGCTCAATTGTAATACTGATTGTTTTGAGCACCTTGTTTCAAGGATGTAAAGAGCAGCAATTTACCTGGCCTGACATGAGTTCCGGGTGGTTTTTTAAAAACGTAAAAGACTCCGTTTGGCGCTCAGCCAAAGTTCCCGGTAGCGTACAGGCAAATTTGAGAGCACATCAATTAATTGATCCGCCCTTTTACCGCGACAATGAAAAAAATATTCAGTGGGTTGACAAAAATGACTGGGTATTTAAAAAGGAATTTCCGTTTCATCGTAACCAATTGAATGGAGAACAAGGGTGGCTGACTCTTGAGGGACTTGACACTTATGCAAAAGTTTACCTGAATGACTCATTGATTTGGGTTACGGAAAATATGTTTGTTGGCAAATCTGTAAGGGTCGATTCATTGCTCAAGAATGGAAAAAATACGCTCAAAATTTATTTTCAATCACCTGTGGAGGCTACTTTGAAATATTATAATCAACTCAATTATAATTTGCCGGTTTCTGCCAACGATAATGATACGCTCGGAGGCATTCCGGGTAAGCGAATTAGCGTTTTTGCACGAAAAGCACCTGTACAGTTTGGGTGGGATTTTGCTCCCCGTATTCTGACCATGGGCATTTGGCGACCTGTGCGTTTCGAAAAACGGCATGCTGCAAATATTCAGCATATTTCTGTACAACAGCAAAGTGTACACGAAGACAGTGCTGTTGTGAATTTTGAAGTAAAAATATACGCATCAAAGCGATTCCCCAATAGTGAACTTAAACTGAAAATAAAGGGGGAAAGTGATCGCAATTTTAAAATCAATGTTCCTCAAGGAATTTCGCTGCACCGCTTTAATATGAAGATCGATGATCCGGACTTTTGGTGGCCGCGTGGCTATGGAGCACAAAATATGTACTCTGCAGAGGCAAAACTACAGTGGAATACAGGAGAATCGCGAGAAAGAACTGCAAGATTTGGTGTAAGAACGGTTGAGTTGGTTCAGGATAGTGATAGCACGGGAGCTTCCTTTTATTTTAAAATTAATGATCAGCCTGTATTTGCAAGAGGTGCCAACATGGTGCCGTTAAACATAATGCCTTCAGAGGTTACAAACGCTGATTTGCGAAGCTTGTTGATGAAAACCGTGGATGCAAATATGAATATGATTCGCGTTTGGGGCGGAGGTATTTACCAAAGCGACTACTTTTACCATTTATGCGATTCCCTTGGTTTGATGGTGTGGCAGGATTTTATGTTTGCCTGTAGCATGGTGCCCGATTACAAGGGATATTTTGAGCATGTGAAACAAGAAGTTAAATATAACGTGAACCGGCTGAAAAATCATCCTTCAATTGTAATGTGGTGTGGCAACAACGAGGTAATATCGGCCTGGAATAACTGGGGATGGGAAAAGCGCGTTATTCGGGAGCAGGGAGCAGAAGTTGCACAAAGAATATATCACACTTATGATTCATTGTTTCATGGTTTGATACCGGATGTTTTGGCCACTGAAGATCCTCAGCGGCCTTATTGGTCATCATCGCCGCAATCTGCTCCCGGTATGCCAAAATCCGATACATCGGGAGACCGGCATTACTGGATGGTTTGGTGGGGAAAAGCCCCGTTTAAGGATTATGCGTCCAATTCAGGGCGTTTTATGTCTGAATACGGGTTTCAATCAATTCCGTCGCTTTCATCACTTGGTTTGTTTATGCGAGAGGCTGATTTTAATTTACATTCCAGGGGTTTTATGAACCACCAAAAATCCACAGGCGGCAACGCTCGGCTCCTGCATTATCTTGATACTAACTACACTTCAAAAACCACATTCAATAATTACGCTTTTTTAACTCAATTGCTTCAGGCAAGGGCCATGGAAAGTGCCATAAGTACTCACCGAAAACTCAAACCATATTGCATGGGCTCGCTTATGTGGCAGTTGAATGACTGCTGGCCGGCTGTATCGTGGTCTATGATTGATTTTTACGGTAAAAAGAAAGCCGCATATTACGCCATAAAAAAATCGTTCAGACCTGTTGCCTTGTTTGCCGACACGCTTGAGAAACCTTTTCGCCTGACGGTGGTCAACGACAACAAGGAAACAACGGAAGTGCGCTATAAACTTACCGTAATGGATTTTTACGGAGAAATTGTTCATGAATATGCTGATGAAGTTCTGGTACGCAACGACTCAAACACAATAGTTAGGTTTGAGCAGGAATTATTTCACGGTTTTGATCCGAATACAATGTTCATTTATGTTGAATATAAGGATAGTGAAGGATGGCACGAATCGGTTTTTACTTTTGTTGATGATAAACGCTTAAAATTGCCCAAATCGCAGTTTTCCTATGAATTGTCAGAAAACAAAAATGGTGCTCTAATGGAAGTTACCTCTCCGGTATTCATTCGTTCTATGTATTTTAGTTTTATACCGTACGATGTGAGCTTTTCAGAGAATTTTGTCGATATGCTTCCCAACAGGACTTATGAAATAGAAATTAAAACCAAAGTTGATTTTAAACGCCTGGAATCTTCAATTGGTTTTAAAAACGTAAATGGAATAATTGATGATATATCCGTCGATTAACTTCGAAATTACGAACGCTATTTTGTATAGCTAAAGTGGCACCGATGTTTTCAAGTTGGCATTCATTTTAAAAACATAATGGTAGTTTTGAGATTTTTTCGTTACTTTGCCTTAAAATATAGACATAAACTATGCTAATAAGATTCAATGCTGAGAATTTTCTGTCTTTTAATAAAAGAATTGAATTCTCATTAATCGCAAATAAGGAAAGAAGATTGCCATCCCATATAATCAAAGGTGATGGATTAAATATTCTCAAATCTGGTGTTATATACGGTGCCAATGCATCAGGCAAATCAAATCTTGTAAAAGCAATTGATTTTTCAAGTCAAGTTATTACAAAAGGAATTGAAAACCTAAGTCCAGTAAATTGTCATTTCAGATTAGACAAAAAAAATATTAAAAAGCCAACTATATTTAATTATGAAATAAAAGTTAATGAAAAATTTTATTCTTATGGTTTTGCTTTAAAATTAGACAATAATGAAATCATCGAAGAATGGTTATATGAAATAGGTCGCAAAAAAGAAAACAAAATATTTGAAAGAATTCGCAATAATGAAGGAAAACATGACATTGAAATAGGTTTACAACTTAGTTCAAAAGCTAAAACCAGATTTGAGGTATACAGGGAGGACTTTAAAGATGCTAACAACCTACTTTTTTTGAGTGAAATGAACCGTAAAAGCATTGATGATTTTTCTGAATTAAAAGTCTTTAAAGACGTTTTCAACTGGTTTAATAAAAAACTTACAGTATTATTTCCTAAATCAAAGTTTTCTGGCTTAAATTTCATTGGTGATGATAATGAAATGTCTGAAACATTTAATAGTTTTTTAAATGTCTTTAAAACGGGAATTAACAATGTTACATCAGAAGAAATCGATTTAGATAACTTCGATATTCCACAGAAAATAAAAGAGGACTTGACAAAAAATATTTTGAAAACAAAAGCTATAATTTTCGAAATAAACGGAATAACATATAGTCTCAAAAAAAATAATCAAAATGAATATAAAATAAAAAAAATAGGATTAGAACATTATACAAATGATGGTCAGTCTGTTGTTTTTGACATTGAAGATGAATCTGATGGAACTCAACGTCTATTTGATTTTATCCCGGCCTTGCACGAATTAAAACAAACAGATTCCGTTTTTATTATCGATGAATTGGATAGAAGCTTACATTCCAAGCTTACCTATGGTATCTTTGAATTGTTCCTTAACGCGACCAAAGAAAACGAAAGCCAATTAATAGCTACAACACACGAATCACTTTTACTAGATTTAGAACTTTTACGACGAGATGAAATTTGGTTCATGGAGAAACAAAATAATCAATCTCATTTATATTCACTAGATGAATTTAAAGTAAGAAATGACAAAATTGTTAATAAAGATTATTTATTAGGACGTTATGGTGCTATTCCAATCTTCAAAAGCTTCAAGAACTTAAAATTCTAAACATGCCCGGTAGATTAAGAGTAAGAAATACTTTTGGCGAAAGGCCAGTTGAATCTGAAAGCAAACAGGCAAAATCTGTATATTTAATATCCATTGCAGGTGAAGGAAAAACAGAGGAACAATATTTTGATGGTCTATATGATTTAGAGAGTACAAAAGACTTAATAAAAATTGAACGTTTAGAGAAAATAGATGAAACAGATACAAAAAGCCATCCTAATCATGTGATTAACCTCCTTGATGAAAGAAAAGAGAAATGGCAAGCTTATGGACTCGAGTCAAATGAATTATGGATGGTTATTGACCGTGACAAACAGAATGTATCAGAAAAACAACTATTAGCAATTATTGAAAGATGTAAAAAGGAAAATTTTAACTTAGCTTTGTCTAATCCAACCTTTGAGTTTTGGCTGTTGTTACACCTTTGTCCAGTATCAGACTACGATAAAGCAATCTTATTGGAGAATCCAAAAAAGGGCCTAAAAGTAAAAAGCGTTTCCTTGAAAAAGAACTGTCCTTACGACTGGATGGCTATAATAAAAATAAATTACCTTTTAATAAATTTCTTTCTGGCATTGAAAAAGCAATAGAACGAGCAAATGAATTACCAACAAATAATCAGATACTGATAAATGAACTTGGAACAAGTGTAGGCAAACTTGTTGAAAAGTTGATATAAATATAATGAAGTGCCAATAAAGCTATAATACGGCAGCAGGGCCTCCATAGCATATTCAACAATTCGTTTGGTCGTGTCACCCGCTTTTGGCCTGACTCAATCATAACGGGTTGAGCGCCCCTGCCGACTGCATACAGCCCAACGTTCGAAGCAAAAAAAGGCTATCCCGAAAGACAGCCTATTTGTGAGTTTGTGTTATATCTTACTATTTTTCAGGGTCGATTAGCATTCCTGCTCCAACAGTGTTGTTTGTACCTTCTTCAATCAGAGTCAGGCTACCGGTTATTCTATTCCGATTATAGGGATCCCAGCTCAGTGGTTTAGTCGTTTTAATGGTGATGCGTCCAATGTCGTTTAGTCCGAAAGCAACACCTTCGTCCATAATTTCCAACTTGTTAATATCGAGTCGGTACTTGATGTTGGTAATTTTACATTTTACCTCATTGCTGGTATGTTTGAGAATGTATTTACCACCCGGAGCCATTGGTTTTTCGCTCATCCAGGTCATCATCAAATCCATTTCCTGTGTGCAGTGGGTTTTGTTATTTGCATCAACAATCATATCGCCCCGGCTGATGTCAATATCATCTTCGAGTTCAATAGCTACAGAAAGTGGTGGGTATGCTTCATCCAATTGTTTGTCATAAATAGATATGCCTTTAACGGTTGATTCAATACCTGATGGCATGATGGCTACTTTGTCGCCTTTTCTGAAAACACCACCTGCTACACGACCGGCATAACCTCTGTAATCGTGGTATTCATCCCGTTGTGGACGTATCACGTATTGTACGGGCAATCTTTTATCTTTGTAATTTTTATCGCTGGTTATTTTAAGTGTTTCGAGTAAGGTGAGCAATGTTGGCCCTTCGTACCAGGTCATATTTTCAGAACGTGTTACTACGTTATCACCGTCCTTGGCACTCATGGGGATAAAGTTGATATCCGGAATACTGAGTTTATCTGCTATTTTCTGAAAATCGGCTTTTATTTCTTCGTAACGCTCCTGTGAAAAATCTACCAAATCCATTTTATTTACACAGAGTAGTACGTGAGGTATTTGTAACAGGCTTGCAATAAAAGCATGTCTTTTGGTTTGCTCAAGCACGCCGTTTCGCGCATCAATCAGCACGATTGCGGCATTGGCTGTTGAGGCCCCGGTAACCATGTTACGTGTATATTGGATGTGGCCGGGTGTGTCGGCAATGATAAACTTCCGTTTGGGTGTAGCAAAATACCTGTAAGCTACATCGATCGTGATGCCTTGTTCGCGTTCTGCCCGAAGTCCGTCTGTGAGCAGCGCAAGGTTAGTATCTAAGCTACCCATGCGTTCGCTGGCTTCTTCAATAGAGTTTAGCTGATCTTCGAAAATAGATTTACTATCGTAAAGTAAGCGTCCAATCAGTGTGCTTTTCCCATCGTCTACACTGCCCGCTGTGGTAAAGCGCAGCAGTTCCATATCAAGATAACCTTCTGTCGACTGCGATTGGGTGCTGTAATTTTCGTCTTTCATGGTGTTTCATTCAACTGTTAAAATTAAACTTACATTCCTCCTGCGGATTGCTTCTAGAAGTATCCATCCTTTTTTCTGTCTTCCATGGCGGCTTCCGAGCGCTTATCATCAGCCCTGGCTCCACGCTCTGTTGTGCGTGTTGCAGCTACTTCCTGTACAATTTCTTCCAGGGTTCTGGCTTTGGATTCGGTGAGGCCGGTATTGGTGATATCACCAATTGTGCGACAGCGTACTTCTTTTTCTTCTATTTTTTCTGAGTCTCTTAATTTCATAAATGGCGCTTCGGCAAGCCAAACACCATCGCGATTGAAAACTCTGCGTTTATGTGTAAAATAAATGCTTGGAATTTCAATATTCTCGAGTAAAATATATTGCCAAACATCCATTTCTGTCCAGTTGCTGATAGGGAAAACTCTAAAATGTTCACCCATATTTTTTCTACCGTTAAAAAGGTTCCATAATTCCGGTCGCTGGTTTTTGGGGTCCCACTGTCCGAAATCGTCACGATGTGAGAAAAAACGTTCTTTGGCCCGGGCTTTTTCTTCGTCTCTTCTTCCGCCACCCATGGCTGCATCTATTTTTTCTTCCTCGATACCATCAAGTAACGTCGCTGTTTGTAATACGTTGCGGCTGGCATCGTATCCTGTTTCTTCAACAACTTTACCTGCATCAATAGTATCCTGAACATATTTTACCAACATTTTGGTGCCCGTTTCTTTTGCCAATCTGTCCCGAAACTCAATGGTTTCGTCGAAATTGTGCCCTGTATCGATGTGCATCAACGGGAATGGTACCCGTGCCGGCCAAAATGCTTTTCGTGCTAAATGAAACATGACAATAGAATCTTTTCCACCGGAAAAGAGCATCGCCGGCCGGTCAAACTGCGCTACTACTTCACGGATTACAAAAATCGATTCTGCCTCTAACTCCCTTAAGTGTTTTACTGCGTATTTTTCCATAAGTCTTTTTAATTGTAACTATGGCTGATTTAAGATCCACAAAAGTAAAAAAAAAATGTGTATGGCGAAAATTCCTGCCTGAATTAGCGTAAATTTTAGGAATTGAGTAATTTTGTCCTGACTTAAATCAATTAAAAACCAATACCTGTAAGAATTGTAATTTTTGATAAAAAAATCTTTTGGTAAAATTTTTTTTTCTTACAATTTTAGTGGTTTATAACAGCCACGATATATGCATTAATTATGGAAAGAAAAGAACTCGAAAGCGTAAATAAAAAATTGGCAAAAGCCGATGCCCGCGAAACATTAAGCTGGGCAATTGAAAGATTTGGTGACGAACTGGTGTTGTCGAGTAGCATGGGGGCAGAAGATCAGGTACTTACGGATATGTTGATGAAACAGGATCCATCGATTGATGTGTTTACCCTCGATACTGGGCGGCTTTTTCCAGAGACCTATGAATTGATAGATAAAACCAATGACTTTTATAAAACCAAAATAAAGGTTTACTTTCCAGACTATGAGCAGGTTGAGGAAATGGTGAATAATAAAGGGGTTAATCTATTTTATCATTCTGTGGAAAATAGAAAATTGTGTTGTCACATCAGAAAAATTGAACCGCTTAAACGTGCTTTTAAAGGCAGAAAGGCCTGGATAAGCGGTCTCAGACGAGCGCAATCCATTACACGAAAAGGCGTGCAAAAGGTAGAGTGGGATGAGGCCAATGGCCTGGTGAAAATTAATCCAATCATAGACTGGAAAGAAGACGAAGTTTGGGATTATATTACTGTAAACCATGTACCATATCATAAACTACATGACCAGGGATATCGAAGCATTGGTTGCCAGCCATGCACAAGAGCAGTTAAGCCTGACGAGGATGTGCGTGCCGGGCGTTGGTGGTGGGAAGATCCCGAACACAAAGAGTGCGGTTTGCATGTGCAGGAAGATTTAAAAACAGATGTATCGTTTGATTTTAATAAAATTGATAAGAAATGATACAATCAAAAGAATTTACCGTAAGTGGAGGAGGGCGTGGATTTCATCTCATTACAGGGCAAGTGCAACAAGCCCTCGGTGAATTACCTGAACAGGGGCTTTTACACCTGTTTTTGCGACATACTTCAGCCGGCCTCACCATAAATGAGAATGCCGACCCTTCGGTCAGGGACGATTTTGAGACTTTTTTCAACCATATGATACCTGAGAATTTCCCTGACTTTACACATACCATGGAAGGATCTGATGATATGCCTGCACACATCAAAACCAGCCTTGTGGGTAACGAGGTTACTATTCCCATACGCAATGGTAAACTTGATATGGGTACCTGGCAGGGTATTTATCTCTGTGAATTCAGAAACAGGGGCGGACACAGAAAAGTTACAGCTACGGTTTTTAGTTAGGAAGTTGGTTGGGTAATTGAGTTGAAGAGGTGATTGGGGGTTTCGCCGATAATTTGCGGTTTGGGAGGTAATTGCTTTCAAACGCGGCGATGCTTCTGCGTTGGGCGATGTACCCAGGGTGTTGCCCGTGGGTTAAAGCTAGCTGTCCCTTTTGGGGCGTGGAAGGTTGGTTGAGTGGTTAAGTTGAGGTTAATTGCTCCCTTGTGAATGTTTCTCTTAGGAAGGCCAATACAGAATTAAGTATTTTCAAGTGGATTTATCTCGTCTTTGATTTTTACTCATACAAATGCTTCGCCACGCGATAGGTGTTGCAATGGGCTTCTACAATATCGCGCAGGCGGTCGGCATAGCCGCCACCCATCGATACAGCCACAGGAATACCTTTGGTGTAAAGGGTTTCGAAAACAATCATATCGCGCTCGCGGCAGGCTGCCATGCTGATGCTTACTTTTCCAAGTTTATCATTTACCAATATATCGACGCCTGATTGAAAGTAAATAAAGTCAGGTTTGACCTTATCGATGAGGTTTAGCAGGTGTTTTTGCACAATTTCAAGATACTGGTTGTCAGTTGTCGTATCGGCGAGGGGTATGTCCAGGTCTGATTTTTCTTTGTGCATGGGATAGTTTTTTTCGCCATGCACGCTAAAGGTAAATACCCTTGGTTCATTTTTGAAAATATGGGCTGTGCCATTGCCCTGGTGTACATCCAAATCAACAACCAAAATTTGGTTTTGGGGATATTGGTTCAGGTAATCTGAAGCAGCCACAGCATTATCGTTAAAAATGCAGAAGCCTTCAGCATGGTCGGGGTAGGCGTGATGCGTGCCTCCGGCAAGGTTAAATGCCACACCATTTTTTATTGCTTTATAAGTAGCCTGAATGGTGCCGCCCGTAATGCTTTTTTCTCTGTCAATGAGTGCTTTGCTGTATGGAAATCCGGAACGGCGTATTTCGTGGCGGCTAAGGTTTCCTTTTTCTAACTTTTTGATGTATGAACTGTCGTGAACAGCCTCCAGCTGTGTGTGGTTGGCGGGTTTTGGTGATACAAAATTATTTTCTGTAAAGGTTCCTTCATATATCAATTGTGCTTTGGTAAGCCGGTATTTGTCCATTGGAAACCTATGTCCGGGTGGAAGTTCGAGGTGGTAATTGTCATCAAAAAAGATGTGAATCATTCCTGTAACGCTTTTTTCTTTTTATGGATTTCTTCCAGTTTCTGCATTTGGTCCCGGTAGCGTGCTGCTTCAACAAAATTTAGATCAGCAGCCATTTTTTCCATGTTTTTTCTGGCTTCTTTAATGGATGTTTCCAGTGCCGGGAGTGTCATGTAATCGTATGCTTTTTCGGCCACTTCGCTCATGGGTTCTTCGGGTGGAATGTAAGGTCTTTTTTCTATGGCGGTACCATCTTTTTTAGCCAAAGTATCGGAAATGGTTTCCAGTCGTGCTTTATTAAGTGGCTGAGGTGTGATTCCATGTTCCTCGTTGTAGCTGATTTGCTTCAGACGCCGGCGCTCGGTTTCATCAATGGTTTTTTGCATGGAGTTGGTCACTTTATCGGCATACATAATTACCAAGCCGTTGACATTTCGCGCTGCACGGCCAGCGGTTTGGGTGAGTGATCTTTCAGAGCGTAAAAAGCCTTCTTTATCGGCATCGAGTATGGCTACCAGGGAAACTTCTGGCAAATCGAGTCCCTCGCGGAGCAGGTTCACACCCACAAGCACATCAAACCGGCCTGCTCTTAGTTCGCTCATAATTTCGACCCGTTCGAGGGTATCAATGTCGGAGTGAATATATCGGGTTTTGATACGGAGTTTGGTGAAATATTTGGTCAATTCCTCTGCCATACGCTTGGTGAGGGTTGTCACAAGTATCCGCTCATCGCGTTGGGCACGGTCATTAACCTCTTCAATGAGGTCATCAATCTGGTTGCCACTGGGACGTACCTCAATGCGCGGGTCGAGCAGTCCTGTGGGTCTTATTACCTGTTCGGCAATAATGCCCTCGCTTTTCTCCAATTCGTAATCAGCTGGTGTGGCGCTTACGTAAATTAATTGGTTAACGATAGATTCGAATTCATCTATTTTAAGTGGCCTGTTATCTAAGGCTGAGGGAAGTCTGAAACCATGCTCTACAAGTGTGAGTTTTCTGGAATGGTCGCCACCATACATGGCCTTTATTTGTGATATGCTTACGTGGCTTTCATCAACAAAAACCAGGAAGTCGTCGGGGAAATAATCCAGCAGACAAAATGGTCTTGTTCCGGCCGCCCGCCCATCGAAATAACGGGAATAATTTTCAATGCCCGGGCAATGGCCAAGTTCTCTAATCATTTCCAGATCGTAGGTTACCCTGTCTTGCAGTCGTTTGGCTTCGAGGTTTTTGCCTATTTCTTTGAAATATGCCACCTGCTTAAACATATCCTGTTCAATGTGCTGAACTGCAGTTTTTATTCTGTTTGGAGATGTTACGAATATATTGGCAGGGTATATTGTAGCTTCTTCCGGCTCATCCAGCACTTCGTTGGTGACGGGGTCGAATGTGGTAATTTTGTCAATTTCATCGCCCCAGAATTCAATTTTAAAGGCCACTTCGCCATAAGCAATCCATACATCAATGGTATCGCCGTTCACTCTGAATTTTCCACGGCTGAAATCAACATCGTTGCGGCTGTATAGACTACCTACAAGGTCGCGCAGGAATTTATTGCGTGCAATTTGCATTCCGGTGCGCAGATTTATCACGTTTTCATTGAAATCATCAGGGTTCCCAATACCGTAAAGGCATGAAACAGATGAAACAACAAGTACATCGCGCCTGCCACTCAGTAGTGCAGAAGTTGTACTTAACCGAAGTTTCTCTATTTCGTCGTTAATCATCAGGTCTTTTTCAATGTAGGTATCGGTAACGGGTATATATGCTTCGGGTTGGTAGTAATCATAATACGAAACAAAGTATTCAACGGCATTGTCAGGGAAGAAACTTTTAAATTCACTATACAACTGAGCTGCCAGGGTTTTATTGTGACTAAGAATAAGCGTTGGGCGCTGCACTTTCTCTATCACATTAGCCATGCTAAAGGTTTTACCGGAACCTGTGACGCCAAGTAGTGTTTGGTGTTTAGTGTCATCCAGCACACCTTGCGAGAGTTGTTCTATGGCTTCCGGCTGGTCTCCTGTAGGAATATATGGGGCTTTTATCTTAAACTTCATTCATTGAAATTTTTGCTGTTAGCTCATAATGCCAACATAGCAGTGAATGGTTTCAAAAACCTTGCCGTGTGAGAAGTGATAATCTAATTGTTGTGTAAAATGCGTTTTCTGGTCTAGTCGAAAGAATCCAGGCATTGTTCTACATTATCGTGAAGCTCAAAAATATTATCCAGCTTAGTAATTTTCATAAGCTCGAGGGCTTCCGGACTAACACTGCAAATTTTAAATGTTTTGTCGTTTTCCCGGGCACGTTTAAAAATGGTTATCAGGGTCCCAAAACCTGTACTATCTATAAATATTACGTCTTCAAGGTTAAGGATGAGCCGGTCGTAATCCCGCAGCAGTAATGTTAATGAATTTTTTATTTCTTCAGCGTTTAACACATTAAGCTTTGTGTCGTCTGATATTTTGGCAATTACAATGTTGTTTTCTACCCTTGATGATATCATTGATTCTGTTTTAAATATTCTTCCAATTCCTGTTTTGCTTTTTCAGCCTGCTTTTCAAATTTACGAATAAGTTTCTCAATTTCAACAATATTTTTGCCTTCTTTTGCCAGCAATTCAAGAGCTTTCATGCTATTGGCCAGTTTTTTCATACCCATCATGGCCACAGAACTTTTTGCTGTGTGTGCTACTTTCGCCATTTTTTCTAATGAGCGCTCTTCCAATAATTTGTTAAAATCGTCTTTAAAATCAGGCACTTGTTTAACGAAAATGGCAATAAATTCATTAATAAGGTTTTGATCGTTGCCAGCAGCAGATTTAATATAATCCAGGTTTGTATGTGTCAGTTTTATCGTATCTACATCGGCTTGCTTGTTTTCTTTATTGACTGTTC
Source organism: Salinivirga sp. (assembly GCF_055145285.1). Classification (NCBI taxonomy): domain Bacteria; kingdom Pseudomonadati; phylum Bacteroidota; class Bacteroidia; order Bacteroidales; family Salinivirgaceae; genus Salinivirga; species Salinivirga sp. Next base: position 21,441 of record NZ_JBSRDC010000068.1, read on the forward strand.
CCACAGCCTTAGCAATTTTATCAATTAATTCTTCCGGGTCGTAAGGTTTTGAAATATAAGCGTCCATCCCTTCGTTAAAGCATCGCTCTTTTTCTCCTTTTATCGCCGCAGCTGTTACCGCAATAATTGGGATATGGCTGTATGGTGCATCCATATTGCGGATGATATTTGTGGTTTCGTAGCCATCTTTTTCGGGCATGTGCAAATCCATCAGGATCACATCAAAACGCTTTTCCTCTAGTAAGGTCAACACTTCATTTCCATTATTTGCCACTTCTGTATTAAACCCGTTTTTCTTTAAAATTGTAATGGCGAAGGTCTGATTTATTATGTTATCTTCTGCGAGTAATATGTGTAGCTTTGAAGGAATGAAGTTGGTTTTTTCGAACAATTCTTCCTGTTCTGCTTTGCTTGAGTGAAACTCTTTTTCGATTGCTGAGCGAGGGGGAATGTTGAAGGTTAAATGAAATGAAAAGGTGCTTCCTGCGTGTTTTTTGCTTTGCACAGACATTTTACCTCCCTGTAGCTCAACGAGTTGACGCGAAATGGTGAGGCCCAGCCCGGATCCTCCGTATTTTCGGGTTGTTGAGCTTGTTTCTTGCTGAAAAGAGTTGAATATATCTTTTAATTTTTCACCAGCGATACCTATACCGGAATCTTTTACAGAAAACAGAAGGGTTACTGTTTCCGGATCGCGATTAATAACCCGTACCGATAATTTTATTTGACCTTCTTCTGTAAATTTTACTGCATTGCTAAGTAAATTATTTAAAATTTGATTTAGCCTTACCTGGTCACCATTGATAAATTCAGGAAGTGTGTCGTCTATTTTAGTAGAAAAATTAATGTCTTTCTCTTTTGTTTTAACCTCAAAAGTTTTGTATAGCCTGTCTATTAGTTCTTTGAGGTTGAAATTGCCTTTGTCAAACTCAATTTTACCGGCTTCTATTTTAGAAAAGTCCAGTATATCGTTGATTATTACAAGCAACGTAGCGGCGGAGGCATTAATGCTGTCTAGGTATGCTGTTTGTTCCTCATCAAGGGTGGTGTCTTTGAGTAATTTGGCCATGCCTACAATTCCATTCATTGGTGTGCGAATTTCATGCGACATATTGGCCAGGAACTTTTCTTTGATTTTCACAGAACGCTCTGCTTGTTCTTTGGCCAGTTGCAAAGCTGTATTCTGTTTATGAATTTGCGACAGCATGGTATTGAAACCACTTATTAATTCGTTTATTTCATCTTTGCCTTTCTCCTTTAACCTGATTGAAAAGTCTTTCTTTTTCGAAACATGTTCCATGGCTTCTGCAAGTGACATAATAGGGCGGCTGATGAGTTGTTGTAATTTTATAGCAAGCAGCATAGCAATACCCAGTGCGGTTAGTAAAATGATGGCTATGATGTTGAAAAAATCAGAGACTCTTTGCTTGTATTCTTCCAGTCCGGAGCGGATAGAAATGCGGCCAATGGTGTCTTTATTAAGTAAAATGCTTTTTTGCAGAAAGAGGTCGTTTTTGTCGAAGTAGTTAGTGTCTTTTGTAGTTTTTATGGGCCTTTTTACAATACTGCTGTCTCTGTTATATGCCGCCAGGGTATCGTTGTTTTCAATAATGACGAATGCATTTTTTATTTGTTTCTCAGCGCCAAGGGAGTTCAATATTTCTTTGGCTGTTTCGGTGTCTTTGTAGGTAATGGCTGCCGTACTATTGTCACCAATAACTTCAGCAAGAATATTGAGGTCATTTACTGTACGTTTTTCGAATTGTTTTTTATCATAAGCAAAAAATATAGTTCCTGCCATTACCAGTGCAATGGTAGTAATCAGCAGGATTATGCTCACAATTTTTACTTTTATGGAGAAATTATTAAAATTTAATTTCATCGGTTGTGATGATTTTTGAGAGCATCAGCAATTTAGAGCTTATAGATAATTGTGCATTTTTTGCAGCCTTGTTATTTATTTCAAACCGTTTGGGCGATTTTTGGGGTGTGAAATTTATAATTCCGCCTTGCTGGCAGAAATTATTGATTTCATCACCTACCGTCAGAATTGGCTTATCTTCAAGATGCATAATCAGGTTTCGCAGTTCGCTTTGACTGATATCTGTTATGAATAAAATATGGCATTGTTTGATTTGTTGCGGTCTGCTGTAGTATTTTACTATCCATTTGCGGTCGTTGGATTCCCTTGTTCCAATAATTTTCTCAATAACGCTCCCAAAGGGGTCGTTTCCATAAATACCCAAAACGTATGGAGATGTGGGGCTGTCGAAGGAGCTTGCCGGCCATTTAATGAATTTCGTGAAATTGAAAATATAGGCAGCCTTGACTTCGTATTCAGTGAATTTTTGCGCATTGGCATTCACTGCACCAAATACAAGTATGATTAGCCATATTTTAGTTATTCTATTTTTCAATTTCTGAATGCATTATGGGTTCAAAAATTATTATATCCACTCGTCTTGATTTGTCCAGATTTTTTTGCGATGCACGTTTTTTTTCTTCGCCGTGCGCTTCAATAATGATTCGGTTTGATTTTATGCGGTCCGATTGTATCTTTTTGAAGACTTCATTGGCCCGTCTTCTCGATAATTGTTCATTATATTTGGCTGAGCCTTGTTCATCTGCATATCCATGAATCTCGATTCCGAGAGAAGCGTTGTTGTACAGCAAATCTGTAATTCGTGAAATGTCGAAAAGGTATTTTGTTTTTATTTGTACCTCATTAACATCGAAATAGATAACCTTTTTCATCACTACTCGTTTTTCTTCAGAATCTAATGAGCGATAATTGAAATCGTATGAAATACTGGTTTTCCGGGTCGATGTTTCTTTGTTCGTGTTGAGTTTGGGTTTGGTGAAAAGTGTATCTCCTTCGTATACCGTTTTTTCTAAATATTCATGAGGTAGTTGATTAGAAGAATAAAAGTAAATATCTGAGGTTTCTTCGTTTTCCACGGTTTGTTCGTCAAGCAAAGCTAAGCTAACACTGTCGGTATTGGAAATAGCATTTTCAATAAGGTTTACTAAATGGTCGTACGATTCTTGTTGCTCGCTTGGCGAATTCTCCGGTGCTTCACGCATTTCATTAATATTTTCAATGCCAATACTGTCGGTGGTATTAATAATATCTTCTACCATTTTTAATAAATGGTCGTAATTTTTTTCCCGTTTGGGTTTATATTTTTCTATAAGTGAATCTGAAAGGTTTGTTTGATAGATATCGTAAAACACATTTTCTATTTCTACTTTTTCACCGATTTTTTTTTCGGCTAATTCAATAGAATAAAGCCTGATTTCCTGAAATAGCTCGTAAAAGTATTTTTGTCCCGGTACTAATATGTTGATAAACTGTGGTAAAAAACCTTCTGCTTCCACAATCATATCGTAATCTTCACCTGGAGGGAAAATCATGAGGTATTTGCCAGTGTGAGGGTTCGGATTGTAAATATATTTCATCCGCTCTTTGGTCTCCTGGTCATACACTTTAATGTCAGCGGCTACAGGTGTCAAAGGTGAACCGGCCTTAATTGTGCCTTTTACAATGGTGAGGGGTATATTTTGACTCAGGTTAACGCTCCAAAGATGCTGAACCTCAGGTTGAAAATCTTTTGGACGGCTAAAAACAACCAGGTTCCCGTTACCTGTTTGAGAAAAAGAGAGATCGTCATAAATGGTATTGATAAAGGCCACGTTTTTGGGTTTACCCCAGGAAATATCAGTTTTTGTAGCTTTAAAAATATCAAACCCGCCCATATTATCGTGTCCGGTGGAGGCAAAATAAAAATATTTCCCGCTCGCATGTAAAAATGGCGCACGCTCAAAATAAGGTGTGTTGATTTCAGGACCGACATTTTCAGCTGTGCCCCAGTTGTTTTCACTAATGCGGTTGATTCTGTATATATCAGTTTTACCATAGCCCCCGGGTTTGTCACTACTGAAATACATCGTAGTGCCATCTGCCGAAATGGTCAAGTCATATTCATTAAATTTACTGTTTATTTCACCAGGTAATGATTTGGGTTTTTTAATGGTTAAACCAACAAGGTTGGCTTCGTACAAATCGAGGTTACCCTTGTCCTCCTGATTGAAATAGAGTATTTGCCCGTCGTGCGATATACTTACCAGCGATGCATTTTCTAAATAGCCATGTGAGAATAATTTATTGGGTTCCTGAAAGCGGCCTTGTGATATTTCGCTTTTGTATAGCGTGTTGTTTTTATCCTGAAATATAATAATTTGTCCATCGACTGTGGTAAATACACTTTTGGTTTTGTACTTACTAAGCGGGTAGGGTAGCGGCGTTATATCGTATTGCTGGCGAGCCTGAACAATTTCTTTTGCGTTGTTGCACGTTTCGAGCATGCGTTCGCAATAAATAATAAATCGGTCATCTCTGCCTGCATTATCCAAATAAGCAGAGAAGTGCTCAATGGCTTTGTCGAACTGAAAAACTTTGTGGTAAAGGGTACCGAGATTTTTATGTATGAGTTGGTGGTTGGTCCGTCGGGTTGTCAGTGCTTTTTCAAAGTACGGGATGGCCTCCAGCTCCCTGTCTTTAACATTTATTAAGCTCCAGGCCAAATTGGCAGCATCTAAGGCATCTAAAGGCTTAACGGAATCAGCTTTCAGGTAATAAAATACCGCATCCTGGTGTTGTTCATTATTGTAATATTGCTCACCAAGTTTTAGGAGTTTATTTACATCATCCTGGCCTGCACTCAGAAGCGGCAATAATAAAAATAATATGAGTAGATTTTTAACCTGCACTTTTTTTATATAAAAATCGTGTTTTTTCACTAAATATTTAAATGCAATATAATAATTTTGACTAGTTGTTTTATGTATAGGACAAAATTCGTAATTTTAATTGCAAAATTCCTAATAAGTACCAATTTTACAACAATTATGCAAGTAATTATAATCTAAATTGTTGTTGCACTGAAAATCAAAAGAACAAAAATCACTAAAAAATGAAAAACAAAATGAAAAACAGATTCCTTGTGATTGTTTTTATAATACTTCCGTTTTTTGTAATTGGGCAAACAGATTCTACTATGGTTGATACGAGTTCTACCTTGGTAGTGGCTGAAAATCAGGAAGCTGAGCTTGCCTACAATCAAGGGATAAAGCTTTATAGCGCAGCTGATTACAGTGGAGCAATTGCAAAGTTCAATGAAGCTATTTCGTTTAAATCAGATTTTGCAAAAGCCTATTATAATCGGGGTTTGGCTTATTTTGAACAGAAAAAATACAACAACGCCATCAGCGATTTTGAGACCACTATTGATCTGGACAAATCTTATGCTAAAGCATATTTTTCCATGGGGCTGGTGCATTTTAAGACCGGGGACTATAAAAAAGCGGTGGTTAATTTTGACCTGGCTATGCGTACTGGTTTTAATGATGTTGATTTGTTTTATTTGACCGGTCAGTCGCATTTTCAATTAAAAAACTACGAAAAAGCAATAGAATCTTTTACGCTGGCCATTCGTCAGGCTAATGACAAATGGGAGATTTACAACGACCGTGGCAGTGCCTATCGCATGCTGGGTAAGTTGGACAAATCTGTTGATGATTATAAAAAAGCAAGTCAGCTCAATCCTACTGAGAGTTTGGTTTACAATAATTTGGCAAGTGCCCTGCGCAAAAAAGGTAATTACGATGATGCTGCGTTGAATTATGGACTCGCCATAAAAATGGACAACGACAATCCATTTTACTACAACAATCGTGGTACAGCCTATTATCATTTGAAAAAATATGATAAAGCCATTGCTAATTATGAAAAAGCGATTAATCTGAAAAGTAATTATGCGTATGCATATAACAATTTGGGAGCAGCCTGGATGAAGAAGCAAAATTTCACAAAAGCCATTGATGCTTTTAATAAGGCTACAGGTTTTAATGCCAAATATACACAGGCATGGATTAACTTAGGTTCTGCTAAAGAGATGAATAACGACATTGAAGGTGCTATTGCAGCATGGAAAAAGGCTGTGGTAAACGGTTCAGAAGCAGCACAACAATTTATCAACTACTACAAAAATTAGTCAGATTATGATACAAAAAATATCCGCTATCATTATACTAATCTCGGTTGCCGGGATACTCTCAGCCCAGGATGTGCCATTTGATAAATCGTATTTCAAAGATCGAAAAAGTGAATTCCGTGATGCACGAAGCCATTACAAAGATGGCGATGATTATTTTGACAATATGCAATACTATCTTGCATTGCAAAGTTACCTTAAAGCACACGATTTTAACCCGGATAATGCCAGGCTCAATTTTCAGATTGGTGTAAGCTATATGGCCTCTGTACAAAGCTACAAGTCGCTCAAATATTTTTTACGTGCCCGGGAACTCGATCCAGCAGTGAGTCGTGATATTATGTATTATATCGGGCGGGGTTACCATATGAATGGTCAATATCGAAAGGCGCTTGATGCTTATCGCGAATATAAAAAAGGCTTGTTGCCCAATCAGGTGGAAGATATTGAATATACCACCAAGCATATTAAAGAAAGTGAAGCTGCCCTTGAACTGGTTGATAAGCCTGCACGTGCCTTTATTGATAATCTGAGCGATATCAATACCGGCTACACGGAACACAGTCCGGTGATATCGGCCGACGAGTCGAAAATGATGTTTACCTCAACCCGCGAAGGCTCTGTGGGTGGGCGAATGGATGATTTTACCCAGGAATACGACGAAGATATTTACATTTCTTACAAGGTAAACGACCGATGGACGCGTCCGGTAAATGCAGGTGAACCGCTTAATTCACATATGAACGACGCTACAGTAGGTCTTGCTTCAGACGGGCAATTGCTGCTCATATACAATGGGCGTAAACGCAATGGCGATATTCAGTCGTCGGTGCTTGAAGGTGATGAGTGGAGTTACCCCGAATGGTTGCCACGTAGTGTTAACAGCGGCGAAAAGGAGACTTCTGCTTCGCTGGCCAATAACGACCAGGTGCTTTATTTTATCAGTGCCCGTGAAGGTGGATATGGCGGAAAGGATATTTATGTGGTGCACAAAGACCGCCGCGGTAATTGGGGCGATGCCCGGAACCTGGGCCCCGCAATTAACACCCCTTATGATGAGGAAAGTGTATTTATGCACCCCGATGGTCGCACACTTTATTTTAGCTCCATAGGACACAATACCATTGGCGGATTTGATATTTTTAGATCTGTTAGGGGTGATGATGGCAAATGGAGTAAACCTGAAAATGTGGGCATGCCAATCAATACCCCTGACGATGACCTGTCGCTGGTACTCTCTGCCGATGGCCGGCACGGATATTTTTCCTCCACCCGCGAGGGCGGTAAAGGGCGCCACGATATTTATCAAATTACTTTTCTCGGACCCGAAAAACCACTTTATTTGAGTAATGAGGACCAGTTGCTTGCCAGCTTTGAGAAGTCTGTAAGCGACAATGTGCTCGAAAAATCAGTGGAAATTATAACCATACGCCTCACAGTGGTAAAAGGGGTAGTGAAAGATGCCATTACAAACCAACCCATTAAGGCCAACATTGAGGTGGTTGATAACGACAAGGATGAAATTGTATTCAATAACCTTTCGAACAGTAAAACCGGCCGGTTTCTTGTAACCCTGCCTTCGGGTAAAAACTATGGACTTGCTGTAAAAGCTGAGGGTTACCTGTTCCATTCAGAAAATTTTAATATACCAAAAGCTACAGCCTATCAGGAAATTGAAAAGGAAATATTGCTCAATAATGTTAAAAAAGATGTGAAAATCGTACTGAAAAACGTGTTTTTCGATCAGGGAAAGGCCGTGTTGCGTTCCACTTCATATCCCGAGCTAAATCGCCTGGCCAAATTGCTGAAAGATGTACCTACATTGAAAATTGAGATTTCGGGCCATACCGATAACACTGGCAGCGCCAGCCTGAACCAAAAACTTAGCGAGGATCGGGCCAAAGCCGTGGTCGAGTACATCAAAGCCCAGGAAATAGCCCCCGACAGGTTAACTTTTGTGGGATACGGAGAAACCCAGCCCATAGCCGACAATAACACCAAAGACGGCCGCCAGCAAAACCGCCGCGTAGAGTTTAAGGTACTCAGTAAATAATAGAAATAACAGCGAGTGATGTTCGGTTATTTGAAAGTTGTACACAAATGCAACCTTGTACGGGAATTATCCGTATATTAAATTGAAGGTACGGAAATTATCCGTATATTTGTAAAAATATTGAATTATGGAAGCGTTAAATCATGAAAAAGCAAGGTTTGATACAAGGTTAACCAAGGAGCAAAAGCAATTTTTCGAAAGGGCTGCTTTCTTGGGTGGATATCGAACTCTAACAGATTTTATTATTGCGACAGTCCAAAGCAAAGCAAAAGAGATTATTGAGGAAAGAGAAAAAACTATAGCTTCTCAGAGAGATAAAGAAGTATTCTTTGATGCATTAGTTAATCCTCCAAAGCCAAATAAGAATTTGCTTGCTGCAAAGGAGGCATATAATAAATTACTTGCCAAGTGAATTATGTAATTATTCCGCTTGATCCTAAACGTGAGAGAAAGGATTTCGAATGTGGAAAAGGTTTACTAGACAATTATTTTCATAAACAAGTAAGCCAAGATGTAAAAAGAAAGCTATCAGTATGTTTTACTATAATTGAAGAAGATTCAAATAGTATTGCAGGTTATTATACGCTATCCAGTAATAGTATCTCAAACCACTTGATTCCTGAATCATATAGAAAGAAACTTCCTAACTCATATTCATCGATACCAACAACGCTTATAGGAAGATTAGCGATTGATAAGAATTTTCAAGGGAAAGGGATTGGAAAGTTACTTTTAATTGATGCTTTAAAAAGATGCTTTGATACATCCGATACTATTGGTGCTTTCGCTGTTATTGTTGACCCATTGGATACTGAAGCAGAAAATTTTTATCGTAAATATGGATTTATTAAACTACCTGATAGTGGAAAAATGTTTTTACCAATGAAAACAATAAAATCATTATTTGAATAAAGCACTGTGTACAACAGTGGCGAATAAATCAAAGGTGGCCAGTGCATTTCATGGGTTTAAGGTTTTGATTTAACCCCGCCAAAACTTCATTTTGATGATTAATGAAATAAATTTGTAAAACAAAGTTTTAGCTGGCTGAGCTCACGCCTAACGGCGATTCGGTTGGCTACGGAGCAAATTTTGAGAATTTTATAAGCAAGCCGTACGCTCCAAAGCCGCCACCGTTAGGTTTTAAAAAATCCGTAAAAAATCATTCTTTTTTGCAACGATATCACGTCAAGTACGTATATTTGTACATAAATACGAACTTAAAATAGCGATTATGATAGCTGCAAACTTTTCAGAATTTCGTGCTGAATTAAAGCGATTTCTTGACAGCGTTGAAGATGATAACGAAACATTAATCATAAAACGCAAGACGGGCAAAGGAACTGTGATGATTTCTTTGGAAGAATACAACTCGATAATGGAAACATTACATTTGTTGAGCTCCAAGAAAAATGCTGATCGACTTTATGAATCGATTGAACAAATGAAAACAGGAAAAACCATTACCCCAAAACTTGACGACTAAAATGACGATAACATTTTCAGAAAACGCATGGGGCGACTATTTATATTGGCAAAAGGTGGACAAAAAAATTGTTAAGAAAATCAATAAACTGATTAAAGAGATTCAACGGACACCTTTCGAAGGATCGGGACGACCTGAAAAACTTCGATACGATTTGGCGGGTTATTGGTCTCGACGAATTGACCAGGAACATAGATTAGTTTATCAAGTTGACGACAACCAGATTTTAATTTATTCGTGTCGATTTCATTATGATTAAAGAGAAGATATTACAAAACCTAACAGCGGCGTATAAAGCAAAGGCAGCCAGTGCGTTTCGTGAGTTTTAGGTTTTAATTTAACCCCGCCAAAACTTCGTTTTGACAGGTAAAAATGTATATTTGTAAAACAAAGTTTTGGCTATGTGCAGATTTTTAGGATATTACAAGTAAGAAAACTCTCACCAGCCGCAACGTCGGCTGTCTAAAAAAGATATATATAAGTTAAACAGTTTATGAAATATTTTTTGCTTCTAATATTGTGTTTATTAATATCAATCAATTCGGTTTTTTGTGATAATAAAATTGATAGTTTAATAAATAAGTTGCCCCTTGTAAACGACACAAGCAAATTAGATATTTTAATACAGCTAAGTAAAGCGCACTGGACTATTGCCCCTAGTAAAGGTCTGTTTTATTCTAACAAAGCTATCAAATTGGCAGAAAAATACCATGACCAAAACAAGGAGGCAAAGGCCTTATTATATGGTGGCGTAAATGCCTGGTTTATGGGTGTATACGATAAGGCTATAAAATATTATCAAAAATCCCTGACTATTGCTCGTGAAATTCAGAATGAAAAGCTATGTGCCTTTAATTTGAATAACCTGGGGATGGTAAATACTTATTTGAAAAATTACGAAAAAGCAATTGAAAATTATTCTGAATCTTCTCTTATTATTGAAAAGACAGGAGATAAAATTGAATATGCCAAAATTATAAATAATATCGCAGAACTAAATATGCTTATGGGAGATCTTGACCAGGCGTTAAAACAGCATTTATCTGTATTAGATATTATTAAAGGTTCAGACGAACATGTTTTTTTAATCTGGCTTTACAATGATATAGGAATTGTATATCAATTAAAAACTGATAATGAATTAGCATTGCGATATTTTTATAAAGCCCTGAATTTAAGTAATAAAATACAAAACACTCTAGGTAAGTCAATGTCAATGAATCATATTGGGGATGTGTATCTGCAACAAAAGAAATATGAAAAAGCAAAAGAATATTTTTATAAAGGGCTTAAACATGCAAAAGAAACAAATGCAAAAGAAAAAATAGATGAGAGTTATAAAAATATATCAGAATACTATTCAGCAATTGGTAATTATAAAAAGTCCCTTGAATACTATATATTATATAAGGAATTAAGTGATAGTATTATTAATGATAAAAAAATTCGTACCATAGTTGAAATGCAGGCCCGGTATGAATTAGAAAGTACAGAAAAAGAAAATAGATTACTACGAAAGAATATTGAAATCAGTGAGCTAACAAATAAGAATAACAAAATACTAAGAATTTTTCTCATTGTTTTGTTATTACTGACAATATTACTGATTATTTTTATATATAGCCGTTTGATGATAAAGAAAAAGAAGAATAAAGAACTAAGTGAAAAGAATACTATAATTTATAAACAAAAGAATCAACTTTCAAAGACTTTAATTGAACTGCAAGAATTAAATGAACTATTGTATAGACAAAAAGAAGAAATTCAGACTTCAAAAAAAGAATTGGAAACGGTAAATAAAAGACTTGCTGAAACAAATGCAACAAAAGACAAGCTCTTCTCAATAATTGCCCACGATTTGAAAAGCCCATTTAATACATTAATTGGTTTTAGCAATTTGCTTGTTAAAAATCTCTTAAAATATCCGCCTAAAAGAGTTCAAGAAATTGCTCAAATGTTGCATAATACATCAAAGCAAACATATACACTACTGGAGAATTTATTGGAATGGTCCCGCCTGCAAAGAGGAAGTATTGAATTTAAACCTGAAGAAATAAATTTATACTTGTTGTATAATGAAACCCGTCAATTATTAAGTCATTCAGCTGAAAACAAATCAATAGAATTGGTAAATCAAATACCTGAAAATACTTATGTTGTAGCAGATAAAAATATGCTTTTTACTATTATCAGAAATTTAATATCAAATGCAATAAAGTTTACGCCCAAATTTGGCAAAATTTTAATTGGTGCTGAAATAACAGATGATAATGAATCGGTTGAAATATTTGTGAAAGATAATGGTGTTGGAATTTCAAAAGAATTACAATCTAAAATATTTTATATTGGGGAAAATACAACAAAACAAGGTACAGAAAATGAAGCTGGCACAGGTTTGGGCTTGATTATTTGCAAAGAGTTTGTAGAAAAGCACAATGGTAGAATTTGGGTTGAAAGTGAGATTGGTGTAGGTTCATTATTTAGTTTTACAATACCATATAAACTAGAAAAATTAAAATAAAAAGATATTTATAATTATAGGTATTTAAATCATTGACTGGTGCCAAGCTCATAAGCAATCGCAGTATAGTAGTTTATTGAAGTTTCTTTTCCATCATTAAATTTAGAGCAACTATGAATCGATATAACCCACAAAAGTCAATTCCTCATAGCCGAGACGCTGAAAACTATAATGGGGAGCTGTCAATGTAAATTGGGTGTATTTTTACGCTATGTCTAGACAAAGTATTTCATTCACGCAGCCAAATGACGATTGGTTAAAAGCTCAAGTTGAAAGCAACGAATATTCAAGTAAGAGTGAATTAGTCAACGATTTAATACGGCAAGCCAGAAAGCAACAACGACAAATTGACTGGATTAAATCAAAATTAGAGCGGGCTGAGAATAGCGGATTTACCAGTGACGGCAAAGAACAGATACTTGTACAATCAAAGATTCAACTTGATTAAAACTTAGTTTTTACGGGAAGAAAATATAAATTTGTCAAACAAAGTTTTAGCGGAGCTGAGCTCAGCGCCAAACGGCGATTCGGTCGGCTACGGAGCAAATTTTGAGGTTTTTATAAGAAAGCCGTACGCTTCAAACCCGCATTTGTTGGCACCAATATGAAAGCAACGATACATATCATATTATTAATTTTAAGCGCTCTCCTGTTAGGATGCTCAAGCAATAAATACCATTCAACTGATTGGGATAATATCAAGGGCTCCAAAAATTTTGCATTATTCTTTAATTTTGCCCTGAAGTCGAATAATGAACAATTTATAGAGAAAGCTATAGATTCACTAGAGAAATACCAACCAGAAAATAAATATAGATTTTTAAGGTATCAGTGGATAATCTGATTCGATTTGTGCCACCATTTCCGGAGTGGTTTGTGCCACTAATTCCGGTTCAAATTGTGCCACTTTTTGGGCGCGCGCAATTTTAATTCGGATTCGTTTTGTGCCAGTTTTATG
>NZ_JBSRDC010000069.1:0-6411 GCF_055145285.1 Salinivirga sp.
CAGATTGTAATGAACGCAGCTTACTACCTTTTGTCTGATTTGAAAAAAGACGAAGCAGGTGATGACGATTAATAAACTTTTAAAAAAGATTAGATATGAAAGAAATAAAAGCATTTATAAGGCCCAACAAAGTGAACGACATTGTTCACCATTTAAAAGATGCAGGGTTTGAGAACATGACCATTTCAATGGCTGAAGGAACAGGGAAATTTCAGGATGAAGAAGCTTTTGTATCGCAAAAGTTCTCAATAACCGATAGTGAAATAGCAAAGCTTGAACTTGTTGCAAAAAAAGAAAAAGTTGATGCTATTGTGAAAATAATCTGCGAGTATGGCTGTACACTAAATCCGGGCGATGGGTTTATCTATGTTTCTGATGTTGAAAAAGTGTACCGGGTGAAAACGGGATTGAAAAACGGCGAAGAATAATCGCCGGATGAAGGGCAGGTTGCTATGAAATGAATAGTGACCTGCTGTTTTACAACTTATCGTTCTTCTTGCAAAACTTGTAAAATCAATGGTATGAAAAAATATAAATTGAAGAATCTTGACTGCGCTTCCTGTGCAGCAAAGGTTGAAGAAGGCGTCAGCAAACTGGAAGTAGTAAAATTTGTGAGCGTTAATTTTGCCACTGCTTCAATGACAATAGATACTGATGACCTGGAAAAAGTAAAAAGCAAAATAAAAGAGATAGAACCCGAAGTTGAAATTGAAGATAATAAGAATGAAAAAACAATTGTTTCGTCAAGTGAACTTGCTGAAAACAAATGGACAATTATTAAAGCAATTTCAGGTATCCTGCTCTTAGTGGCAGGCCTGATTTTTGAACAGGAGCTTCACAATACGCCTTTTCATCTTGCCGAATATGCGGTATTCGTGACGGGCTACCTTATCGTGGGCTGGAATGTTCTTGCATCGGCTGTTAAAAACATCAACCGGGGACAGGTTTTTAACGAGCAATTTTTAATGTCGGTTGCAACCCTGGGCGCCTTCGCAATACATGAAATGCCCGAAGCAATTGCTGTTATGTTATTTTACGTAGTTGGCGAACTGTTCCAGGATATCGCTGTAAACCGTTCCCGCGGGTCAATAAAATCGCTTCTTGAAATTAAACCCGATTATGCCAATCTGAAAGATGGCGGGGATATAATAAAAGTTTCACCGGAAGATGTGAATCTTGGAGACGAAATAATAGTTAGGGCTGGTGAAAAAGTTCCGTTGGATGGACTGGTAATTGACGGGAATTCCTTTGTGGATACCTCAGCGCTTACAGGGGAAAGTGTACCGCGTAAAATAAATCCAAACGATGAAGTATTAGCGGGCATGATAAATCAATCCGGTTTAATTACGGTTAAAGTCTCCAGGCTTTTTGAGGATTCTTCTATTTCAAAAATTCTTGAGATGGTTGAAAATGCCACATCCAAAAAAGCTGAGACCGAAAAATTCATCACCACGTTTGCCAAATATTATACGCCCGTAGTGGTTTTTGGAGCCCTTTTGATTGCCGTTGTACCTCCGCTTTTACTAAGCGGCGCAACTTTTAGCGATTGGATTTACCGGGCATTGGTAGTTCTGGTTATTTCCTGTCCCTGCGCACTGGTAATCAGCATTCCGCTTGGCTACTTCGGAGGAATAGGCGGGGCTTCCCGCAAGGGCATTTTAGTGAAGGGTTCCAACTTTTTAGATGCACTTACCCAGGTTAAAACTGTGGTGTTTGATAAAACAGGCACACTTACAAAAGGAGAGTTCAAGGTAACAGAAATAGTTACCTCGAATGGCTTTTCAAAGGAAGAAATATCAGAATACGCGGCGTATGCCGAATATAATTCCAATCACCCGATTGCAAAATCTATACTCGAATCACATAAGTTGGATATTGACAATTCGAGAATCGGGAAAGTGGAAGAGATATCCGGGCATGGGGTTAAAGCGTACATAGATAACAAAGAAATTTTTGTTGGAAATGACAAGCTTCTTCATAAAGAAAATATAGTGCATGACAAATGTGAAATTGAAGGAACGGTTGTGCATGTTGTGGTTGACAGGAAGTATGCTGGCTACATTGTTATATCAGATAGTTTGAAAGAGGATTCCATTGAAGCCATCGGACGTTTAAACAAAAAAGGTACAAAAACGGTAATGCTCACGGGCGACAGCAAGTATGCCGCGGGTATTTTTGCACGGAGGCTGGGTATTAAAGAATATTATGCCGAATTGCTTCCTGAAAACAAAGTTGAACATATTGAAAAAATGCTGAACAAGAACAGCAAAGTTGCTTTTGTGGGCGATGGCATAAATGATGCCCCTGTACTTGCCCGTGCCGATGTGGGAATTGCTATGGGCGCACTCGGTTCCGATGCGGCAATTGAAACCGCCGATGTGGTATTGATGACCGATTCGCCTTCGAAAGTCGCCGTTGCAATGGATGTTGCCAGAAAAACCAGAAATATTGTGTGGCAAAATATCATTTTTGCTTTGGGGGTTAAAGCAGCCTTTATTGTACTGGGAATTTTTGGGATTGCCAGCATGTGGGAAGCCGTTTTCGGCGATATGGGCGTTGCTTTGATTGCTGTTTTCAATGCCATGAGAGTGATGAGAAATTAACTGAAAATTAAACAAATAAGTATACTTTCAATTGATATCAAGCTATTAAAGATGAACACTTCCATAAAAAACATATTACAAAACAATGATTTCTCTAAAGATGATATAATTGAACTATTATATACAAGTCAATCCGAAGCAAAATTATTATATCAAAAGGCGAAAGAAGTAAAATCATATCAAATAGGAGATAAAGTATATTTAAGAGGTTTGATAGAATTTTCGAATTTGTGTGCCAAAGACTGTTTTTATTGTGGGATAAGAAAAAGCAATAAGAACGTTCAAAGATATTCTTTATCAGACCGGGAAATAATCCAGGCAGCTAAATTCGCTTTTGATGAGCATTATGGTTCCATTGTATTGCAGTCGGGCGAAGTTAAATCCAGGGAGTTTGAAAACCGTGTAGATAGATTGCTCAAACAAATCCGTAAGATTACAGGTAACAACTTTGGAATTACCTTGTCTTGTGGAGAACAAAATGAATCAACCTATTCAAGATGGTTCGAAAGTGGCGCAAACCGATATCTTCTCAGGATTGAAACCTCGAATAAAGAGCTGTATAAACAGATTCATCCAAATAATTCTTTACATAGTTTTCAAAAACGAATAGAATCTCTCCGGGTATTAAAAAATATAGGTTACCAGGTTGGTACCGGGGTTATGGTTGGGCTACCCGGGCAAACCTTAAGCCATATTGCAGGTGATATTCTGTTTATGAAAGCTTTGGATATCGATATGTGTGGTATTGGCCCCTATATCGAGCACAAAGAAACACCACTCTTTGAACAACGTAGTACACTAATGCCTTTAAATGCCCGATTTGAGCTAACTTTAAAAGTGTTGGCAATAATAAGGATTATGATGAAAGACATAAATATTGCCGCATCAACGGCGCTGCAATCAATAGATAAATTAGGCAGGGAAAAAGCCATTCAGGTAGCGGCAAATGTTTTTATGCCAAATATAACCCCGCAATCATACCGGAAAAATTACAATTTATATGATAATAAACCCTGTATTGCCGAAAGCCCGGTTGAATGTCAAAGTTGTACGGTAGCCAGAATAAACCTGGCAAATGGCAAAGTTGCTTTTGGAGAAGCAGGTGACGCTAAGCATTATTTACATAGAATGAATCGGAGAAATGAAATTTTAATATAATGAATTTTCGCATGTTAAAAAAAATGATTCATATTACATTTGCCGTGTTTTTCACCTTAACTATCACAGGGGTGACCATACAGGAGAACTTTTGTAACAGCAAACTACTTTCAATTTATTTTGATAAAACCTCTGAAAAATGTTGTGATACTCCTTGTTCCGGTTGCCATACAAAGGTTATTTCATTTAAAATAGTCGATACCTTTTTTAATGCCTCAAAAAAAATTAGCAATAAAGTAAAGCCAATCATTAACTGCCCATTTTTAACATGTGGTAATGAGAATTTCATCTTAAATATAAACCGACAAAAAATTCATAACCATTTAAATACATTTTCAACACCTAAGTTTGCTTTAAACAGGGCACAACTACAGGTGTTTTTGTGCTGAGATAGTATTTAATTCCTCCCAAAAGCAAAATATTAAAATAACAATTTAGGTTTCAATTAAATATTATCAATATGAAAACATATAATTTTAAAATAATAATAGCAGCATTTTTTGCTGTAATGGGGCTAACTGTAAGCGCACAAAAATGTGGGGTTTACAAAACCTATGAAGATTACACAAATGGCAAAATGGAAGTTTCAATTAACTGTGCAACAAAAGACGGAAAAATAAAACCAAACAATTTTTTCAAAAAAGATTACGTAACAGTAATTAAAAATGGTGAAAAAACTGATTTGAATAAGGACGAAATATTTGGTTATCAACTTTGCAATGGAGAATTTTTCCGTTTTTTTAATAATGACCGCTTAACTTTGGCAGATAAAAGTGGTTTATGGATTTACACCAGAGAAGAAGTAGTATCTCATTCTCCATTTACAGGCACAAAAAAAAGAACAAAATACTATTTCAGCAAAGACGGAAGTGGGGAAATTAAAAGCCTGACATTTAGCAACCTTAAGGATGTTATTCCCGCTGACGACCCACTTTATTCTGAAATGGAATTGTTGTTTAGTTCAAATTCAGCCTTACATGCATACAACCAGTCAAGTGGTTCATATAAAATCAATTCCTTTCTGAATAGCAAAGGATTGTAACAGATTTAGATGCTTTTTTTGAAGGCAGGCAAGGCAACTTGCCCGCTTTCAGAAAAGCGAAATCAAACTAAAATTTCGCATACAATAACTTAAAATTTATAAAAAAAGTAAAATGAACAAGATATTAAATGTAATCAAAGCAACAGTCTTGATTTTTGGTGTATCAATTGCGAACATCTATGCGCAGGAAACAGAAAAAATTATTGGAACAGTCGGTGGTGAAAAATTAGGTGACGACGGAATTGTAATATGTGTTTTAGGAACACAGGCTTGCATGCCGGTTCAGATAGACAAAAACATGACTGTTAAATACAACGGGGAGGAAACAAAATTGACAGATTTACCTTTTGCCCTCTATATAGAAGCTGAACTTAATGATAATAATAAAATCACTACAATTAAAATTGATGAAAGAAAAACCGTAATCTGTTTTGTTGAGCATAAAGAAGGTGATAACGAGAAATTGACGACTTTGTTAAACGGAATTAAAGGTGTTGAAGATTTTAAGTTATATCGTAAATCGAACCAGGTACTTATTGAATACAATCCAAAACAAATTGCGTATAGCGAATTGGAGGCAAAAGTTAAAAATGCAGGATTTATATTGGAATAAAATAGGAGGATAGAAAAATGAAACGAAATAAATTATTTACTGGCATGAAAAATACAAAAGTTATTTTTTTAATGGTAGCAGTAGTTGGATTCCTTTTTTATTCATGTAACAAGGAAGAAGAAACACCCTTGGATAATACTTTAGCTTCCAGCGTAATCGGCACATATACAGGTACTCTTAAGAGTACAGCTACTAATCAGTCCAGTCCGGCGACATTAAATGTAACGCTAATAAACGATAGCTTAGTTAGTATGCATTGTTTGTCCTACAATTTTGATTCAACCTTTACAATGCAACTATACCAAAACTATGACAGCATTATGGTGTGTTATACCGGACAAGATTTTTTTGCTGAATATGGACATAATCGCAATAATTATGATTTTTGCACAAACCGCCAATCCGGTTGGACAAATAACGCCTGGATGAACGATGGCAATTGCTGGGGAAATATGAATCAAGGTTGGGGCAACAGCAACTGGGCGGGAACTGACCAATGGAACGCCTGGACCAATCACATGAATACCCAACACAATCAAAATGACAATCATTTTGGGGGATTTAATCCAAAAATGAATTCATGTATTTTCAAATTTACAATTCAGAACAATTCCAATTATTTTGAAGTATTTGAAGGAGTCAAGTAATTAAAGATGTGGGTAGTACAGCAATTGAAGTTGTAAAGATAAATCCCGTAAGGTTATTAAACATTTTTATGTAAATTTGGGGTATGAAAGTTCTGAATAATATTTCTCTCATAAATATTTGACGATATGGAAAACAAGGAAATCGACAAAAAACTTGAATCGAAAAACGTCAAACCAACAGCCATGCGAACCCTGGTTTATAAAACACTTGCCGAAACCGGGAAAGCGCTGAGCCTGGCGGATTTGGAGCAACGATTTGAAAAAGTGGAGCGTTCAACCATTTTCAGGGCGCTTAAAACATTCGAGGAAAATTTCATTGTCCACCCTGTTGATGATGGTTCAGGCTCG
>NZ_JBSRDC010000070.1:0-60859 GCF_055145285.1 Salinivirga sp.
TAGAATAACCCATAATTGTAAATTTTAATTAAACATATCTAGTCATATAACTAGATAAAAATAGTAAAAAAAATCACAACTTCCAAAAAAAAGTCGTGATTTTATCTAGTAAAACGCCAAACTCAAGACTCCGATTTTTTCTAAAAAATCGGAGCTCAAACAGCGCAAACTTTGACGCCATAACAAGTAGATTTTCATAACGCATTTTTCTTCATGCGGCTAGCTGGCAAACTTTTTACTGCTTATCAACGACAAGACCCAAGGCGGGTTGGCCAGACCAAATTACTTGTAAACTCGTGAGGGCTAAAGCCGTTGGCGGGCCAGCGCAGGGGTGAATGTTCTACTCGAATTAATCCATAAAATGATTGAAAATCATAATTATGGATTGTATGAGAGTAAATCCGATATAGAAAATATTAGCAACTGTCGAAGGCAGTTGCGCTATATTTTCATAATCGGGGTTCAATGAATATAAAGAACATAAAAGAGGCTTGTCCAGCTTTTATATGTCATTTAATTTATTGAACAGAGCGGGGTGAAGTGTAATTTGATCTTGATTTTTGATCCTTTTCATCAAGGAAAAGGATCAAAGAAATCAATCATCATAAATACCTGGATTTATGTAACACAGTTTAATTATATTGAACGAAACAGAACGAGACACCTAAAATAGAAATATTTAAGTTGCTAATAATCAATCCCTATTTCACCATGTATCGTTTTCATGCACAAAACAGGTGAAAAGCAAAAACACCAATTAAACTTGATCGTAAAGGTCTCGCCCCGTGTGAGACCTTTACTTTTTATTAATACTTTTGAAACAAATACTTTAGCAATGTAATTGACAAACAAATGCGTCAATATCCTGTTTTATCAAGTAAATGAGTTTATTATGACAAAAGAACTAAACAAGACCATAGTTGTTACCGGGGGAACAGGTTATATTGCTTCCTGGGTAGTGAAAAAATTACTGGAATCAGGCCACGATGTCCGCACAACAGTTAGAGATAAATCGAAGAAACAAAAATACGAGCATATTCTAAATCTGGCCAGTGAAAGTACGGGTAACCTCGAGACTTTTGAAGCAGATCTTTTAAACCCAGGCAGTTTTGACGAAGTTGTTCAGGGGGCTGATGCTGTGATTCATATGGCATCACCATTTAAAATATCGGGCATTAAGAATGCGCAAAAAGATTTGATAGAACCCGCAGTGGCAGGTACACGCAATGTGTTGGAGGCTGTAAATAAAACAAACACGGTTACCAGGGTTGTGCTGACGTCCAGTGTTGTTGCAATACACGGGGATGCCATCGACATAGAGCAAACTCCAGAGCAGGTTTTTAATGAGCGTATCTGGAATGAAACAAGCACAGAAAAGCATCAGCCATATGCTTTATCAAAAACGCTTGCTGAGAAAGCTGCCTGGGAAATAAATGAGGCTCAGCAACAGTGGTCATTGGTAGTAATTAACCCTGGGTTTGTACTTGGCCCGTCCTTAACTAAGCGAAAAGATTCCACCAGTATCGATTTTATGTTAAGCCTGCTGAGCGGAAAATACAAAACAGGTGTGCCCGATTTGAGTTTTGGGGTGGTTGATGTGCGCGATGTAGCTCAGGCTCATGTAAATGGCGCATTAAAAGAGCAAGCCAGTGGCCGCCATGTTTTAGTGTCGGATACGCTGGATGCCATTCAGATAGCTAAAAAATTACGACAGGCTTTTCCTGAGAATAATAAAATTCCGAAAAAGGTACTACCTTCATTTTTATTGTATCTGTTAGGGCCTCTGCAAGGTTTTACATGGAAGTTTTTAAAGCGAAACCTTGGTATTAAATTGCGTTTTGATAATAGTTACAGTCAGAAAGATTTGGACATAAATTACACAAAGCCGGATGATACCCTGCGAGATCATGGTAAGCAGTTAGAGGAAGATGGCCTGCTGAAAAAATAATGATTATTTTTCAATGATCATGCTAATAGCTTTTGCCCAGTCATCTGAGTCATTTAAGCTTTCGACCATTTCTAATTTTTCACCGCCATGCTGTTTGAAAAGCTCTTTGTAATCATTTCCGAGCTCGATGGTGGTCTCCAGGCAGTCGGCTACAAATGCAGGGGCTGCGATTAAAATGCGTTTTTTGCCTTCTTTGGCCAGTTCAATTAGTGTTTCGTCGGTAAATGGGCGTAACCAGTTTTTCGATAATCTTGACTGATATGACGTAGTATAGTCTTCTTTGGAAAGATTCAGCTCCCGGGCCATTAGCCTGCTGGTGTGGTAAGTTGTGGCTTTGTAGCAATATTGACCATGTACAGGAAGTTCTTCAACACACGGGCATGTTTCACTTTTTATGCCGGGATGCATTTTATCTACATGTCGCAATGGTAAACCATGGTACGAAAAAATAATATGGTCATATGTTTGTGGTTCGTATGCAGCTATGCGTTTGGTGAAAGACTGAATAAATGCCGCGTGATTGTAGAATTGCCTTACAAAGTGAATATTTGGCTGTTTCTTCCACTTTGGAAGTACCTGATTTACAATATCAGCTACTGATTCGGTAGTAGAAGTGGCATATTGCGGAAAAAGCGGCATGATGACGATTTCTTCATACTTCTTTTCTTGCAGGCTGTTTAATAGTTCCCTGAAGGCGGGGTTTCCATATCGCATGGCACCATACACATCGTATTGTTTACCGATTATTTGCTCTACTTTTTTTGTCAGTTTTTGTAAATGGATGAGTAGCGGTGACCCATTTTCTGTCCATAGCTGTTGGTAAAGTTTAGTCGATTTTGGAGCTCTAAAAGGAACGATGATAAGGTTTACAAGAAGTTTCCGGAACAGCCAGGGGATGTCGATAACTCTTTTGTCGTTCAAAAACTGAAAGAGATATTTGCGTACGGCCGAAACTGTGGGTTTATCAGGTGTGCCGGTATTGACGAGTATCAGGGCTTTGGGTTTTTGATTCATGACACAAGTTTTTTGCTTAGTTCCACTGCTTGTTTTACCCGGTCAGCCATACCAATGCCATCGCGGATATTTCCAGCCAGAATAAGTCCCGGGTATTGTTGTTCAAGGCTTTCAATAGCTTGTATTCTTTCAGGGGTTGTTTCAGTGTATTGAGGTATGGCATGTTCATATCTGAAAATATGCTTCATCTCTGGTTGATTATTGCTGTTTAATGTCTCTTTTACAGTTTTTTGAGCAAGTGCAAAGAGTGCTTCATCCGTTTGTTCAATAATTTCCGGATGCCGCATGCCTCCCATAAAAACTGATAAAAGTGCTCCTGATTCCGGTGCACGGTTTTTAAATATGGATGATGGGAATAGTATTCCAAGTACCTTACGTTCCTCCAACCGAGGAATTAATCCGCCAAAAGCATCAAGTTTTCGCCCATCCCATTTGTTAAAACCAAGGACTACCTGCACAACTTTGGCATATGTGAGCTCTGTAATTGTCTTTAACTTTTGTTTGTCGGCAAAGGCAAAAATCTTATCAATTGAAGGTGCAGGTACTGTTGACACTACCTTGTCAGACGTAATGGTAAGTGTTTGGTTATTTTGGCTCCACGTGGTTTTAAAACCATTTTCAAGGGGAGCAACAGAAACGTTTTTTGCATCAAGTTCTATATTGTCGTAACCAATATTTTTCGCAATGGCTTCTGTGAGGGTTTGTAACCCATTGGTTGCCGAAAAAACTTCTTTGGTAGCCTTTAAATCACGCGCTGTTTTCGGTTCCTTCTTT
Source organism: Salinivirga sp. (assembly GCF_055145285.1). Taxonomy (NCBI): domain Bacteria; kingdom Pseudomonadati; phylum Bacteroidota; class Bacteroidia; order Bacteroidales; family Salinivirgaceae; genus Salinivirga; species Salinivirga sp. The sequence goes on from NZ_JBSRDC010000070.1 coordinate 3,737, forward strand.
TTTTGCATTGCACCACGAATAAAGCTGCCATAATTTTGTTCCAGGTTGTATAATTTGGGCAATGCATATTTGGGGATAAGCTTTTCAGGATCGCCGGCATATATTCCTGATATGAATGGGTCTATTGCATAATCGAGAAATGATTTGCCCATTCGACGTCTCACCATATCCGCCAGTGTTTCATGCGGATTTTTTCCGGGTTTGCGCCAGGGTTCTCGCAATATTCTGAATTTATCTTTTAGCGAAAACAAAGGCGTTGTAACTCCCGATGTCAGGCCTGAAGGGAGGGCATAGAAATGGTTGTTTTTGAGTATCCATCTGTTCTTAGCATCGGCATTGGCGGTTTCTAACTCAGCTTCTTCATTGTCTTCGAATAATTCTACCAACTCCGGATTGGTGAGTACGCCGGTATTAGGGCCGCTTTCATAGAGGAATCCATTTTCATGGTGGGTTTGAATAACACCGCCAACATGATTTGCCTGATCTATAACAGCAACATTTTTGCCTGCTTTTTGAAGATAAAAAGCTAATGTGAGGCCGGTAATGCCTGCTCCAATAATTACAATGTCTTTGTGTTTGTTTTCTTTCATACCCTTTGCACTTTTCAGACGATTCATTAAAACAGTAAACCAAATTTTTCTCAGCTACTCGTAATAATACCTTAAACCGATTTGGAATATTTTTGTTTTTGCTCTTTATAGGCTGGGTCTAAAGCGGCTGCAATATTGCGAATAAATAGAGCGCCCATTTCAGTCACCTCAAATCCATTGGCTTTGGGGTTAATAAGTTTGTCTTTTTCAAACATACTGAAAGCAGCTTCATCCGGCTGTACAATGGTTTTCAGTTTTTCTTGTGTAATACCCAGTTTATCAGCCATTTCCTGCCAATCGAACTCTTTGTTGCACATTAAATGGGTAATTACTTCGCGCACTTTAATTTGTTCTGGACTCACATGCATCCCTTTTACTGTGGCATAGTGCCCGGTTTCTATTTTATCAATATAGGTTTTTGTGTCTTTTTCGTTTTGGGCATACCCGTTTTCGGTCTGGCTAATTGCAGACATGCCAAAGGCGTATACCTGGCCTGTGGTGCGACGAGTGGCGTAGCCCTGAAAGTTTCTGTGCAGTTGTTTGTTTTGTAAAGCAATATACAGCTCATCGTTTTCGCGCACATAATGATCGAGGCCGATGGCATGGTATCCCGCATGGATAAGAAAATGGTATGCTGCAAGAAACATCTCCATTTTTGTTTCTGTAGATGGCAAACCTCTCTTTTCCAGTATTTCTTGCTGTTTTTTAATCCACGGCACATGCGCGTATGAAAAAGTCACAAGCCTATCGGGTTGAAGCTTTACTGCTTTTTCCATGGTTTCGACGAAACTTGCCGGATTTTGCAAGGGTAATCCGTATATAAAGTCGAGGTTAATTGCAACTTCCGGGTTATCACTGCGCATCAAGTGCATAAGTTCATGCACGGGCATTCTTGCAGGGTCGCGGTTGACCGCTTTTAAAACATCAGGGTCAAAGTCCTGAATGCCCATACTGAAACGGTTAAAACCAGCTTTTTTAAGGTCTGTTATATATTTTTCATCCAAATGACCAGGGTGTGCTTCTATGGCAATTTCGGGTTTGTCGATAAACTCAAATGTATTGAAAAGGTATTCATTGATTTCTTTTATAAATTCAGAATTAATGGAATTGGGCGTGCCGCCGCCATAATGTATTTGTGCTACTTTGCGGTTTTTTTCCAAATGGGCCGCAACCATGGTGATTTCTTTTTTTAAAGCCTGAATGTAAGGTTTTATAAGATGTTTGTCGCCGGCAAGACACATATTACAACCACAATAATAGCACATCTTGTTGCAAAAAGGGATGTGAATGTATATGGAAATTAGCTCCGGCTGGAGCATATTGGATTCTATCAAGAGATCTCCGTAATTATTGCCATTAAAATCGTCGCTGAAATGATTTGCCGGGGGGTAACTTGTATACCTCGGCACGGGGACGTTATATTTTTTTAGTAAACTATCCGGAACTTGCATAATTCTGATTTTTATAGAGTACGTAAAACACCGTGAGAAGGGCGATACCGGAAAAGGCTGCTTCAATTGAAAACAGACCGGTGTAACCTAGTAAATCGCCTATTTTACCACTAACTACGGCAAAAATGAGGCCACTAAGGTGCGTAATAACGATTTGTACTGTAAAATCGGTTCCTTCATAACCTTTTCTTACCATATCCATTGATGTGGTGTAAATTACTATGGTTGATAGTCCATAACCACCCCAGAGCAATGCTATACCAGTGTATAATGCGGCTAACCCCGGTGTGCTAAGCGACATAAATACAAACCAAATAGCGGTTAATAGATTTATGGAGGCAAATAAAAACAGTGCTTTTCGTCTGCCTATCTTTCGTTGTAAAAAACCTCCGACAAACGCCATCAGGGCGGCTACTGAAGTGCCATATATCCCAGACATGAGACCAATTTCTTTGATTGTATACCCTAAATCGACCATGTAAGGTTTTAGCATGGCAAGTGTGCCAATGATTCCTGAGTAATAGAAGATTAGTAATAATACACGTTTGTGCATGCCTTTTCGGGCAAAGAATCCTTTTATGGCTGCCGGTGTAACGGTTTTAACTTCAGGTTTTTCTACCGGGTTTTTACGCCTGTAAAATGGAAGGGGAATTAGGGCAAAAAGCACAAATGAAGCCAAAAGCCATAGCAATATCTGCCAACCAAAGTAGTAATAGGCAATGAGCAATACACCTGTCCCCATCAGGCTTCCTACAAAACTACCGGCCGATTGCATGCTGTTGCCAAGGCTTCGCTCATTCTTTTTGAGAATGAGAATGGCAAAGGCATCTGTAGCAATATCCTGCGTAGCAGAAGCAGTAAAAGCAACTACCATTAATACAACAATTAAGCTGAATGAGGTTTGTAAATTAAGCCAGCCTATACCAAAGATAATGATGGCATAAAAAATCTCCGAAACAATTATCCATTGCCGGAGTTGCCGGCTGTTATGGGTTTTGCTGTCGATTATGGGTGCCCATAGAAATTTCAGTATCCATGGTAATTTTACGAGTTGGAGCAGGCCTATGGATTCCAATGAATAGTTTTCCTGGCGCATTATTACAGGAACAACCGTGGAAAAAAAGCTCATCGGGATAGATTGAGCTATGTAAAGACTAAAAAGTAATGGGAATTTATGCCAGTTCTGTCCATTCATTGCAATTACTGTTAAAAAACGCTGAAAGTTACAATAAAAGAGAAATCTACAGCAAAAACCCTGCAGATTTCCTCTTTTATGATTGTTAAAAGTTATAAGTCATGCTTACACCGTAACGCGATGGTGTGCCAGGTTGCACATATTGGTTACCCAAAGCGTCGAAAGCAAATGAATGGTATTTTGTTTCCAATAGGTTTTTGCGCCAAAAGTTTAACGCAAATTCATCCTTGATAAATGAGATCTTTGTGGAGAATAGACTGTAAAAATTCTGACTTGTACGGTTGGTTTCGTCCCAGTATATTTTACCAACTCCGGTATAGAGCAGGCTAATTCTGACTTTGTCCAATACATCTGTATGTTGCAATTGATAGCTTTTACTGAAGCGGGCAGAAATAGTGTGTCTTGGGGCATATGGGATAAAATTACCATTGTAATTAACTGAATCGTTAACTACGTAGCTTTCAAACGTGGCATGATTGTACCCATAGGTAATTGTAGTAACATAACCACAGAAAGGGACCGTTTTTAATGTGAGTTCTATCCCTTTACTAATTGATTGTCCGGCATTTGTAAGGTGGCTGCCTCTTCCGCTTGGGTTGGTCTCATAAATTTGTTGCTGATCCCAGTCGATGTAATACAAAGCAAGATCGGCATAAAGCTGCTTGTTAATCAGGCTTGTTTTTACTCCTACTTCATAATTCATGCTGTATTCTGACTTGAATTCCATGTGTTCCGGATAATTTTCATCAAAACTGGAATTAAATCCGCCTGTTTTATATCCCCGGGCAATGGTTGCATAAATATTGGTACCATTAAACCTGTAGTTGGCTGCAATTTTAGGCAAAACCTCAAAGAATTTTCTTTTTGCTGTGGTGTCATCAACAGGGGTAGTTGTTCCAGCCATAACTCTGTCGTAAGTGTAGTCTTGTTTGTCTTTTTCAAAGTCTATACGTACTCCACCTGTTAAAGTCAGGTTCCCCAGGGTTAACTCTGATTGATGGAATATTGCACCACCCATAATCCGATGATCATAATTTTTCAAAACAGTCATGCCGGGATTGTGAATCGTTACATCCACTGTTTTATCAAATTGCTGCGAAAACTGAAATGCCCCAAACAGCCAGTTGTAGGTAGCATTATCCTTTGAGCGTATAATGAGCTCGTTGGACTGCATGTGTTGCAATTCTTCCTGTTCCACAAAATATAAGGAGTCAGGTGTAAAGTCCTGGTCGATCTCTTGCTGGCCATCGAGCATCTGATACGAAGAGGTGAGTTTAATATCGAATTTTTCTGCTTCATAATTAAAAACAAGCGCTTCTGAAAACATATCACGGAGATATGAACTGTATTCGTTGTAGTTTATGGGCATTGCTTCGCCTTCCACGCTGTCATAAATCGCATAAGGATAACCACCCTCGTCGCTGTGCTCGAAAGACGCGATACTGCTTATAGTTAAATTGTCGATAGGTTTCCAAATTAGTTTGTTCCTAAAACCGATTGTTTCTGATTCATCCACCTGATTATCGGTATATTCGTTGGTGTAAAACCCATCTTTTTTATTGTAAATGGCCGTTAAAGAAGCGGCGAATTTTTTATTAAACTGATGATAAAATCCTGCATTGGCTTCATACTGGCCATAAGAACCAATTCCTATTTTGGCCTTCGCACCGTTAAAATCCAAAGGCGAAAGTGTTTTTATATTAATAACCCCACCAATGGTATTACGTCCATATAGCGTACCCTGAGGGCCGCGTAAAATTTCAATTCTCTCAATATCAAAAAAGTTAAAGTTAAAAGCCGATTTTTCAAAGTAAGGTACGTTATCGACATAAAGCCCTACCCCAGGGGCATTGATTCTTGAACCAATACCACGAATATAAATCGGTGAAGTGAGCTTCGATCCGTAATCGGGCATAAAAACTCCCGGAGCAATAGCCGTTACATCTGGCAGGTTGTTGATGTTGTCGTCCTGGATGGTTGTCTGAGTCATTAAAGAAACTGAGGCTGGCAAATTTTTCAATTTCATATTGTTTTTCGACCCGCTTATTACAATTTCGCCCAGTTCAATACTGGGAACGGTTGTGGTATCGGGTTTGCCAATTGACATCAACTGGGAAAATAAAGTCAATGGTGCAATAGTAAGTATGAGTAGTGTAAATATAGTGCGCATAATAGATTAAAATTAATGTTTTACAATGGCAAGCATTGAAACAGTGATTTCTTAAAATACCAGTAATAAAAAAGATTTGGATTAAGCCATTGTAGGAGGAGGGCGCGAAAAATGGAAATTGTATGGGGAATAAAAATAGATTTTTAAGCAAGGCAGAATATTTTTGTGCGCCCTGTTTTTATCAGTGTAAGTGAATCTCTGATGGTCATTATCGACCAATTGAAACTGTTCAGCTGAAATGTCTGAGAAACTTATTGTAGAAGATTCAGCAAAAGCATGCTCAGTATCTTCGGTGGCAGTTATGGTTTTAACTACTTGTGCTTCAGGTTTTGTGTTCTGCACATAATTAAAGCCCAAATAAAACACAGATGCCACGAAGAATAGCAAGTAAGGAATGTAAGATGATAGTATTCCGAAATAAAACATGTATTAATTTCCCTTTGCTCAAAATAAGTTATTGATTTCTTAATAGCCAAATTTGTGCCACATTAAATAATGTTGATTGATTACTATTGGAGAGTTGATGTAAATCATTTTTGTTTTGATCTTATAGTTTTTAGATATCTGTATTCATTTTTAAGGATTTTCAGACACCAGGTGTAAAGATGCTTCCGCGATCATAAAAGAGTGAATTTGAATGAAAAATGCCAATTATTATAAATGTCAGTTAACCAATGCTGTGTTGTATATTTGTTATTCATATAACTTGTTAATTGCTGATTCACAGTTAATTTAGACTTTTTATAAATTAAGGTGTTAAAGTGTGTTTTTTTGTCTCTGGCTCAAATAATTCATATATTTCTTAGAAATTAGTTCTACTTAAAACTTACTAACATGCATAAAATTTTTATTTCTCTCATTGCTATGCTGGTTTTTAGTTTTACCAATTGTATTCAAACCAATTCAAATGACCCTGCAGAAAATGAATCTGCTCAAATAAGTCCAAAAACCGACGGTATGTTTGTGCACATAAGTACAAATGAGGCCAGAAAAGTTTTGATGGGACTCTCGATTGCCGTCAAAATGGAAGAAAGTAAAGATGTTATCGTATCTATCGATGCTGAAGCAATAAATGCAATAATAAAAGGTGGAGATGTGTATGACATGGAGGGGTACGAAGGAACATCTTCAGCAATGATTAATAAACTGGTGCAAAAGGGGGTTATTGTAATGGCTTGTCCAATGTGCCTCAAGTCTTATGGTAAAACTGAAGCCGATTTGCTGGACGGCATTCAAATTGCTCAGAAGGAACAGTTCTTTGGATTTACTGAAGGCAGAATACTTAAGCTTGATTATTAACTATAAAATATTCAAAATGAAAGTACTTAGCATAATTTTACTTACACTTACAATTTTAATTGGCTGTAATAACAAAGAAAAAGACCAAAAAGCCAATGCGCCAGATATTCAGGTAGTTGAAATGAGTATCGATGGAATGACGTGTAATGGCTGCGAGAAAACTATCGAGGCCAATGTAATGAAACTTGATGGTGTAAAAAGCATTAAGGCTAATCATGAAACGGGCAAAGCATCAATGGAATATGATGCTGCCAGCATCGAATTGGAAAAAGTAAAAACAGTGATTACCGAAAAAGGTTATAAGGTAACCGGCATAAATTCAAAAGAAAAAGTTTCAAACGAATAATTTATGGAAAAAGAGCAACCCAAAAACGGCAAAAATCAACAAGAAGATAAGGGAAGACAATCCCGCCGTGACTTTCTCAAGAAACTTGGGTTAATTGGGACTGCATCTGTGGCAGGAGCAGCGGCCATGTATACGGGTTTTCAATATGAACAATCCAAGGAGAAAGGTGATAAGGTAAAAGTGCTAACCTCTGATAATAAGCTTGTAGAGGTCAATAAAAATGAGCTGAAAGATGCAAAACCCAATCTTGAAGCCCTCCAGGAACGAGGGCGGGACGGAATTCCGGGTAAACGTTGGGTCATGGTTATCGATCTCTCAAAATGTCGTAACGCCAGACAATGCGTAAAGGCATGTCAATCTGCTCATCGGCTTCGACCTTATGAATATCATATCAATACCCTGCAAATGCAGGAGACTGAAAATACACCACCTTACCATATGCCCAAGCCTTGTCAGCACTGCGACAATCCACCCTGTGTATCAGTATGTCCGGTTGATGCAACCTATAAACGTCAGGATGGCATTGTGCTTATAGATAATGAACGTTGTATTGGCTGCCGGTTTTGCGTGGCTGCCTGCCCTTATTCTGCCCGTATGGTACAATGGCAAGAGCCGAAATATGCCAAACAGGATAAAGGTAAAACTTACGATGTGGAGCTCAATGTGCCCCAGAAAAAGGGAACCATTTCAAAATGCTTGTTTAGTGCCGACCGCCTAAGAGATGGAGAGTTACCTTATTGTGTCTCGGCGTGTCCTAATGGTGTTTTCTACTTTGGTGATGAAAACGAGGATGCTGTGACAAACGGCACCACCAAGGAAACTGTGCGTTTTAGTAAATTGCTTCGCGATAATGCGGGATATCGCCTCATGCCCGAATTGGGAACTGAGCCAAGAGTTTATTATTTACCTCCTAAGAGTCGTATTTTCGATTTTCCCGAGAAAAGCATCTTAGATGATACCGATCACGCTTAAATTATTGTATTATGTCTTCGAATTCTGAACATCAAATAGCCCGGCAGGAAACAATTGATAAGGTTGCTGCAGATGCTTTGCGACCTGTAAATATTGGCTGGGCTTTTAAGATATGGTTTGCAATTTTAGCAATTGCCCTTGGCGTATGCATTTATGCCTATTCTATCCAATTGCGCGAAGGATTGGGTGTAACGGGTCTCAGAGATTTTATCAGCTGGGGAATGTATATCGCAACTTTTGTGTTTTTTGTGGCTGCCAGCCTTATTGGAATGCTTATTAGTGGTGTACTGGGACTTATTGGTTACGATTGGATAAAACCTATTGGACGAATAGCTGAAATTATCGCAGTTGCATTCGCTGCCATTGCAGGTTTAGTTATTGTTTCCGACATGGGGCGCCCCGACAGGTTGCCGTATGTGTTTATGTACGGACGCTTTCAATCGCCCATACTGTGGGACGTGACTGTTGTAACTACCTATTTTGCCCTCAGTTTATTGCTATACTATGTGACGCTTTTGCCCGATTTGGCCATAAGTAAACACAAGCTCGAAGGACGACCGAAATTTTTACGTAAAGCTTATGACATTCTCTCGATTAAATGGCTGCATAAGAATGAGCAGTATCGCATTTTGTATCGCATAATCCGTATTTTGCTAATTTTAATTATCCCAACAGCTTTTGCGATTCATACGGTTACCTCGTGGTTGCTTGCAGTGAACCCAAGACCAGGTTGGGACAGTACGATTTTTGGCCCTTACTTCCTTTCGGGTGCTTTTGTCGCAGGTGCCGCTGCTCTGGTTATCGCCATGTACTTTTTCCGTCATAATTATAAATTGAAAGAATACTTAACATTTTCACATTTCGATAAAATTGGAAAACTTCTTGTTTTGGTATCCATTGTATATCTTTATTTCAATATCAACGAGTTTTTGGTGCCCGCCTATAAACTGAAAAAATTTGATGCCATTCACTTACATGCATTATTTGTTGGTAAACATGCACTTACATTCTGGTTTACACAAATTGCCGGTTTAATATTACCAATCTTTTTATTGTTCTTCAAGAAAATGCGAAGGCCCCTTCCCTTAACAGCAATATCGGTGTTCGTGTTAATTGGTGCATGGCTGAAGCGCTATCTTATAGTGGTACCAACCCAGGAGCATCCTTATTTACCTATTCAACATGTACCGGAAGTTTTTAAAGTATATACACCAACGCTTATAGAAACTGCTGTTACTGCTGGGTCATTTATTTTGGTAATTATGATTATTACCGTGCTTTCAAAATTGTTTCCAGTGATTCCTATTTGGGAAGTAGCAGAGGATATCGATAAAAAGGCCTTAAAACAAAATGCTGAAAAGGTATAAATTATGAAAATCATTACAACGATATTAGTCACAGTGCTAAGTTTCACAATATTAACAGCCCAGTCAGAGAGTGAATGGGTAGTACCTGCTGAAGATTCTGCCAAATTAAGTACTTTTGCTTTTACAGAGCAATCTGTGGAATCTGGTGAAGAAGTTTATATGGCCAATTGTAAATCGTGCCATGGCAATCCGGGTGAAATGAACTATTTGAAACTACAACCTGAACCGGGCGATATTACCACAGAAAAAATTCAGCGCAACAGCGATGGAGAGATACACTACAAGGTTGTGAATGGTAAAGGTGCCATGCCTGGTTTTGCTAATGCGCTCACGGAAACTGAAATTTGGAATGTGGTAGCATATATCAGAAGCTTCAATGATGCGTATGTGCAAAAAGTGGCCACGAAAGTTGCAGAGTCGGCATTCGAGGGGCAGGGTATCTCAATTGCACTCGAACTTATCAAAGAGAAAATGGAAATTTTGGGCTATGTACAAGGTCTCAAGGAGGGCAATGAGGAAGCGATTGCCGGTGCTGAAGTTAAGCTTTTTGCTAAACGTTATTTTGGGAAACTCCCCATAGAAAGTCCAAAGAAAACAAATAAGGAAGGTGAAGTTGTGTTTGCATTACCCGATGATTTACCCGGAGATTCTTCCGGTCTGGTTAATGTATTCGCAAGTCTGAGTAATCAGGAATTATATGGAGAAGTATCCATTGATACGACATTAGCATTTGGAGTTCCTACACGTAAGCCTGGTTTAACAGAGCAACGGGCTATGTGGAATGTGGCTTCGAAAGCACCCATTTGGCTTATTTTATCCTATTCTTTTGGCGTATTACTGGTTTGGGTTACAATTTTTTATGTGCTGTTGCAATTGCGCCGCATTTATTTGTTGGGAAAGAAACTGGAAGACTCATGAACCATTACTGTTAATTGACTGTTAGTGGCTTAAATACTAACTTAAATCTAATCCTTATGAACAAACTTACAATGATCGGCCGAATCCTTTACGCATTGCCTTTCGCGTTTATGGGCATTAATCATTTTGTAATGATCGATTTTTATGCCGCTATGCTTACATCTTTCATGCCTGGTGGAGGGTTTACTATTATTCTTGTGGGAATTCTATTGCTTGCTGCCAGTATCAGCATAATTACAAAAAAATTCGTGCAATTGTCTTCCTACATCCTGGCTGGGCTCTTGTTCCTTTTTATTGTAACTATCCATATACCACATTTGTTTACTCCCGGGGATTTAGACGTGAACTTTGTCGTTTTTTCTATGGTAAAGGATGTGTCGCTGATGGGAGGTTCGTTAATGATAGCTGGTGCATGTAAATCTTCAAATGAAATCAATGAAGCCGAAAATTAATATAATATACGCTAAGGTTCTAATAATGAGATTTTAATTTGATGTAAAACAAAAGAAAAGTAAAACAGCAATATGAAATATTTATTTTTAATTATATCTGTTTGTGTGTTTTTTGTTAGTAAAACAACTGCACAAGATAAAACCGTAAACATTGAAGTTGGAATCATTGAACATCTTGGAGATACCATTCCCATGGACCTGGAGTTTCTGAACGAGCACAATGATACTGTTACTTTGGGGCAGCTTATTGATAAACCAACGGTCTTTTCATTTGTATATTTTGATTGCCCCGGACTATGCAGCCCCCTTTTAGATGGCCTGGCCGATGTGGTTTCCAAAACCGAATTGCAAATAGGTAAAGACTACAAAGTGATCACTATTAGCTTTAATACTAAAGACACGCCGGAAAAAGCCAAAGAGAAAAAGAAAAATTTTGTGCAAAAAATTGGTGAAGAAAACCGCGATGCATGGAAATACCTGACAGGAAAACAGGAAAATATAAAAACCATAACTGATGCTTTTGGGTTTAAGTATAAACCGCAAGGTGTGGATTTTGCGCACCCTTCAGCAATTATGGTCGTTAGCCCTGATGGTAAGATTACCCGTTACCTCTACGGTATTGATTTTTTACCCTTCGATTTAAAAATGGCTGTTAATGAAGCCCAAAAAGGTGTTGAGCGGCCAACCATTAATAAAGTTTTGCAGTATTGTTTTTCATACGATCCCAAAAGCCAGGGTTATACGCTGCAAATTACAAAGGTGATGGGGATATTTATTATTTTTATTGCCGTACTCACTTTTAGTATTCTTTTAATCCGTCGTAAAAAATCTGATAAAAAATCCTGACATGGAAAGTTCCGAAGTTACAAATCAAAAGAGTTATTTAGAGCACAAACCTTACAAGGGTATACTGAATTGGTTATTATCAACCGATCATAAAAGAATTGGATTACTATATCTCTATTCCATAATGGTGTTTTTTCTGGTAGCAGCTGTTTTTGGCTTGCTCATGCGCATTGAGAAAATTGCACCCGGCGAAACCATAATGGATCCGCAAACCTATAATGGTATATTTACCCTGCATGGTATAATCATGATTTTTATTATTGTGATACCGGGTTTGGCAGCCGTTTTTGGTAATTTTTTCCTGCCCATTTTAATTGGTGCACGAGATGTGGCGTTTCCAAGACTTAATTTACTGTCATGGTACATCTATATTGCCGGAACTATTTTAGCAATATTTAGTCAATTCGTGGGAGGAGGCGCGCCAGATACCGGATGGACCTTCTATGTTCCATATAGTGCCGAATCCTCTACCAGTGTAATATGGGCGCTTACCGCAGCTTTTGTGCTCGGGTTTTCGTCCATTCTTACCGGGCTTAATTTTATTGTAACCATACACCGTTTGCGTGCGCCGGGCATGACATGGTTTAAAATGCCACTCTTTCCCTGGTCACTTTATGCTACTGCCTGGATTCAGGTTTTGGCTACGCCTATAATTGGCATTACCTTACTTATGGTCATTGCGGAGCGAACTTTAAATATTGGCTTTTTCGATCCTGCCCTGGGTGGCGATCCCGTGTTATTTCAACACCTCTTTTGGATATATTCCCACCCGGCTGTGTATGTCATGATTTTGCCTGCCATGGGAGTGGTTACAGAAATATTTCCCACATTTAGTCAAAAACCCGTATTCGGATATACAGCCATTGCATTATCCAGTGTTGCCATTGCTGCCGTTGGATATTTTGTGTGGGGGCACCACATGTTTACTTCGGGCATTGGCTATTGGTCAAGGTGGTTTTTCTCATTCCTGACCTTTATTGTGGCTGTGCCCAGTGCCATTAAGGTATTTAACTGGGTTTCGACCATGTACGGAGGATCCATAGATCTGAAGCCACCGTTGCTCTACGCCATATCATTTATCTTTTTATTTATGATTGGCGGGCTATCAGGGCTGGCTCTTGGAGCGCTTGCAACAAACGTTCATTTGCATGATACCTCATTTGTGGTTGCCCACTTTCATTACATAGTATTTGGCGGGATGGGATTTGGATTTTTTGCCGGACTACACTATTGGTATCCGAAAATTTATGGTCGTATGTACAACATTAAACTGGCCAACATCGCATGGGGAGTAATTTTTGTTGGTTTCAATATTCTATATTTTCCACTTTTTGTGATTGGATTACAGGGAATGCCCAGAAGATACTTCGATTACTTTCCTGAATATCATACCGGACACTTCATTTCTACCATAGGTGCATTTATTTTGATTACAGGTATTGTGATGATGCTGTATAACTTCTTTATCCATGTGAAACGTGGTGAGAAAGCACCGGCCAACCCCTGGAAAGGTGTTACGCTGGAATGGAAAATTGCATCGCCACCACCACACGAAAATTTCGATGAGATACCGGTCATTACCGAGCGACCATATACGTTTAAAACAACTGAATCTGATAGTTAATCCTACTTGCATATGTCACATGATATGAGAGATGATATAGGTTCTAAAATGGGGATGTGGATATTTATTTTCACAGAAATGTTTCTTTTTGGTGGCCTTTTTTTAGTCTATGCTGTTTTCAGAGCAAAGTATTCAGCCGACTTCCATGTTGCCGCTGAGGAACTGAATGTTTTTGTGGGTACCATGAATACTGTAATATTGCTGGCAAGTAGTGCTACGGTAGCTATGTCTATTACCGCTATTCAACGGGGAAATAAAAAGCACGCCATGCGCTTCATTATAGTTACTATTTTACTTGCAGGCATCTTTATGGTGAATAAGTATTTTGAATGGGGGCATAAATTTGAGTATCAGCTTTATCCGGGTTCCGAAGTGATGAAAAATATGGAGCATGGCGAAATTCTTTTTTTTAGCTTATATTATATGATGACCGGCTTGCATGCCCTGCACGTTATTGTAGGTGTAATATTGCTTGCAATTGTATTTTTTAGAGTGAAACAAGGAGTTGTCAATAGCGATAAATTTATTTTTCTCGAAAACAGCGGCCTTTACTGGCACCTTGTCGATTTTATCTGGATATTCCTGTTCCCTTTATTGTATTTGGTAACTTAAAGCACATTCATCATGAGTGATAACAAGAAACATCATATTTCAACATACAATTCCCATTTAATTGTACTAATTGCACTTTTAGTGCTAACCACAATCACAGTACTGATTACGCAAATTAATTTTGGCGCATTTTCAGTAGGAGTTGCCCTGGCAGTTGCCATGATAAAAGGTGGACTTGTATTGACCTATTTCATGCATCTGAAATATGATGAGATGGTTTTCAGGATAATGGTACTGCTTATTTTATTACTGTTTGCTATTGTGGTAGGTATTACGTTTATTGATTATTTATTACGCTAAAAACACTGAATTATGTTTTCAGGAGCTTCAAATTTTGTAGAAGGTGTCGACAAGGCATTTGTATTTATTTTTGCCATATCGTTCTTTTTCATCATTGCCATTACGGCTTTTATGATTTACGTGGTTATTCGTTATAAAAGGAAAAAGAACGACAAACCCCAGCAATTTCGCGGTAGTGTGAAATTGGAACTGTTATGGACCATTGTGCCTCTGATTTTAGTTATCTTAATGTTTTATTACGGTTACATGGGATTTGCCCCTATGCGCAATGTCCCGGACGATGCCATGGAGATTGATGCCGTCGGACGTATGTGGGAATGGGAGTTTGTGTATGAAAATGGCAAATCATCCGGGGATTTGGTGATCCCGGTAAACCGACCGGTAAAACTTAACCTGATTTCGGAGGATGTAAACCATAGTTTGTTTATTCCCGCATTCCGGGTAAAAGAAGACGTGGTTCCGGGATATGATAACTATATGTGGTTCACGCCTTACTATATTGGTGAATATGAAATCTTGTGTGCAGAGTATTGTGGTATGTTACACTCCGCAATGACCACCGAAACCCGTGTGCTCGATTCCGCTGAATTCGATACGTGGTATGCTGACCTTACCCAGCAAAAGGAAGCGGATAGGCCAGAAGGTTTTGACGTAGTCAAATCCAACGGTTGCTTTGCCTGCCATTCCAGGGATGGAAGTAAGCTGGTGGGAAGTAGTTTTAAAGGTTTGTATGGTACTGAAAAAGTTGTAATTACCAATGGTGAGGAGCGGAGAATAACGGTGGATGAAGCATATTTGAAAAATTCTATTCTCAACCCTGATGAAGATGTAGTGAAAGGTTTCAGCAAAGGCCTCATGCAGTCTTACGAAGGTGTGATTGATGATGAGGATATTGATAAGATTGTGGATTATCTGAAAACAATGGAATAAACGATTTGAATAACACACTTTTTATATTGACGCGGCTCATTCGCATTAAGCTTACTCTTGCTGTAGCTCTGTCGGCTATAATCGGTTATGTTTTTTCCGGGGCAGATGAGTTAGGGCTTGCTGCTTTGGTGGCAATGGGAGTAGTGCTCTTATCGGGTGCATCATCGGTTTTGAATCAGATACAGGAACGAGATGAAGATGCTTTGATGGAACGCACAGCCAAACGACCCATACCTGCCGGTCAAATAACCATTAATAAGGCACGGCTGGTTTTTATTGTTTTATTGGTTGCGGGTTCACTATTGCTTTGGTTGGTAAATAATGCATCAGCCATCATTGGTGTGGGAACAATATTGCTGTATAATGGAATATATACACCCCTCAAGAAGCATACTTCACTGGCCATTTTTCCGGGGGGCCTCGTTGGTGCTTTGCCTCCTGTTATTGGTTGGGTTGGTGGCGGGGGAGCCATTACAGACCCTGCTATCACAATGCTGGCCGGTTTTATGTTCTTGTGGCAAATACCGCACTTTCTTTTACTTGCTGTGAAATATCGTGAACAATACCGCCGCGCAGGTTTTAAAGTGTCTGTTGGGGCAGTAGCCTCACGACAAACACGTCTGCTTTTGCTTTTATGGGTAGTTACCACATCATTTGCCGCTTTGTTTTTTCCATTTTTTGGTTTGGTACAAAACCCGGTAATTGTGGCTGCCATCATATTGCTCAATAGTTTGCTTATTTTTGCATTTTTTCGTATTGCTTTTATTAGAAGAGAACAGGTGTTAAAAGATCAATTACAACACTTTGTGAGTATTTATATGGTGATATTTTTATTATTAATAGCAGCCGATAGCCTGTTGTTGGGTTTTTAAGCCTAATTTATAAGGGTAATGGCAAATTTGTGATAATTTTCAAATACGTTATTTTATAGTCTGACCAGATTGTTGTATTTTGCAATGCACAAAATAGATTTAGAAAGGAAATAAAATGAATACACTTCTGACCATATTACTCGGTATTATTGGCGGTCCCGAATTAATCATCGTTGCCATTATTATTTTGGTATTATTTGGTGGACGTAAAATTCCTGAACTGATGCGTGGCCTTGGCAAGGGAGTTAAGGAATTTAAGGATGCCAGTAATGATGGCACTGATAGCACTGAGACTTTCGATAAGGAACAGGAAGATTCAGAAGATTCTGTAAAGGGTAAATCTGACAAAAACAAAAAATCCTGAGACCGCAATAGTTGATCGCTTTTCGCTAAAATCTACATTCTATGTTTGGTCTGTTCTCCCGTAATAAAGCTTCTGATGAGGAAATGTCGTTTTTCGATTATATCGAGTTGTTCCGGGTTACCATTATTCGCTCTATTGTAGCCATTGTCCTATTTGCTGTAATTGCATTTTTATTTAAAGATTTTATTTTCAATACCGTAATACTGGGCCCACAAAACGCCGATTTTATTACAAACGAATTGTTTTGTCGGCTTGGCAACCTAATCGGATCCGAAGCAATTTGTATTAATCAGCAACCTGTCAAAGTAGTTAATTTTGAAATTGCAGGTCAATTTAAGTCGCATTTAGTTATTTCACTGATAGCAGGCGTTGTAATAGCAATGCCATGGATACTCCGGGAAATTTGGAATTTTGTGAAACCTGCTCTAAAACCTGGTAGCCGAATGGGGTATCACTTTTCATTGTTCATGTCTTCATTTCTGTTTTTTCTTGGCGTGAGCTTTGGTTATTTTCTATTGAGTCCAATCACGATAGATTTTTTAAATACATATGAGCTCGATTCCACCATCGAAAATCAAATCCGTATAGGTTCTTATGTGCGTATTATTGCAATGCTATGTCTTGCTACTGGCATTGCTTTTGAAATGCCTTTAGTGGTTTTGTTCTTAACTGCCAACCGGATTGTGACAGCAGCATTTTTAAGAAAATATCGTAAGCATGTGTTGATATTCTTTTTTGTTATATCAGCTGTTATTACGCCACCCGATGTTATTAGCCAATTTTTGGTAGCTATTCCATTGTACCTCCTTTTTGAGCTGTGTATACGTATTGCAGAACGTATGGAACGACGACTGATGCGCAGAAAGCAAGAAGTATAATTATTATATTTTGCCTGACGTTTTTTTGCCCGAGATATAATAATTTTTGTTATAAAAACCGCCTATATTTTATTATCTTTATTGCTGTTCCATTTAGTCTTAACCTAAATTGCTGTTATGAAAAAAATATTCCGTTTCACAATTATTGGGTTTATACTTACCCTTATTATAGCAACTGGTTGTCAAAAAGACACCAAAAACAATACAAATGATCTTTCACTCAACGAAATCACCATTACTGAGATGCAGGATGGATACGAGTCTGGTGCATTTACTGCTCAGGAGGTAGTTAAATATTATCTTGATCGCATAAAACAAGTAGATAAAGATGGACCGGAGTTAAATGCAATTATAACCGTGAATCCCGATGCAATGGATATCGCTGCCCAGTTAGACGAAGAACGGGAAAATGGTAAAACACCTGGTCCTTTGCACGGAATTCCCATTGTGTTGAAAGACAATATCGACACGCATGACAAGATGCCTACAACTGCGGGTTCACTTGCCCTGGAAGATTCATATCCTCCGGATGATAGTTTTTTGGCGCAGAAACTCCGTGAAGCCGGAGCTATTATTTTGGGTAAGGCCAACCTCAGCGAATGGGCCAATTTTCGTGGTGAGCTATCCACAAGCGGTTGGAGCGCTGTGGGCGGACAAACAAAAAATCCTTATGTACTCAGCCGTAATCCATGTGGGTCAAGTTCCGGGCCAGCTGTAGCCGTTTCAGCCAATTTGTCGATGTTGGGCATTGGCACTGAAACCAACGGTTCCATCGTGTGTCCCTCTCATGCCAATGGGGTGGTGGGCATTAAGCCAACCGTCGGACTGGTAAGCCGCGACGGCATTATTCCCATTTCTTTTACGCAGGATATAGCAGGACCTATGGCTCGCACAGTAAAAGATGCGGCCATTTGCCTGGGAGCGCTCACCGGTGTCGATTCGGCAGATAGTAAAACTTATGCTTCTGAAGACAATAACTACAAAGATTATACACAGTTTCTTAATAGCGACGGACTGGATGGTAAACGTATTGGCTTCTACACAGGAGCCAGCGGTAGAAATTTTAAAGTAGATACGCTAATGGCTCAGGCTATTGAATTTATGAAGTCACGAGGAGCCGAAATCATAGAAATTGATAAAATTGAACAAGATGGCACTGGCGCTGCATCTTTTGAGGTGATGCTTATTGAATATAAAGATGGGCTAAACAAATACTTCTCTTCTTTGGGAGATGATACGCCAATTAAAAATCTGAAGGAACTTATTGATTTTAATAAAAATGACTCTGTTGAACTGATGTATTTTAATCAGGCGTATTTAGAAATGGCCAATGAAAAACCCGGATTAAACTCAGCTGCTTATAAAGAGGCATTGGCCAAACTTAACAGAGGCAGCCGTGAAGAGGGAATCGACAGGGTAATGCATGAACACGACCTTGATGCTATAGTGGCCCCAACAGGTTCACCCGCCTGGAAAACCGATCATGTAAACGGCGACAGTTTTCAATTGGGGAGCTCATCGCCGGCAGCGCATGCCGGTTATCCAAATATTACGCTGCCCATGGGTTTTGCCGGGGATTTGCCGGTTGGTATTTCGATTTTTGGTCGCGCATGGAGCGAACCCGTTTTGTTGGAAATTGCCTATGCCTACGAGCAAGGTACAAAACATCGTAAAGCTCCGGAGTTTAAACCTTAGCTATTGGGTAATTTATGTTTAATGTGTGTTTTTACTTGTGTTATTTGAAAAGATTTTATCTTTTTTTCCTGGTTATCTTTTTTTTTCTTGCTTGTAATAATGAAGGTAGTATAATAACTATTGAAGTAACAGGAGATATTATCCTTGACCGTGGAGTTAAAGATCAGATAGAACTTTACGGATCTGATTTACTTGATACCTCGATTGGAAACATTAAGCAGGGGGATTTTTTACTCGTAAATTATGAAGGTACTTTTACTTCCTCCAGGAAAGCGCAGACCGATAAATATAATTTTAGAGCCAAACCCAATATTGCTAAAATCTTATATGCTGCAGGTGTTACTCATATATCTTTAGCCAATAATCATAGTTTTGATTATTGGCAAAGTGGATTTGATGAAACCTTGCGAACAATCAGGGAAAATAAAATGAAACCTGTGGGATATGCCTGCAAGACTGAAATCATCAGTGCGAAAGGCGTGAAAGTGGGGTTAATATCTGCATCTTTAGTGACCTCGAATAAGCACCTTTGTATTACTAACAAAAAAGAGTTGAAAAATCATATTGTGGCATTTATACGTGATAAGCCAAATATTCCTCTGTTATTGTATTTACATTGGGGGCACGAATTACAACCCTCACCGGAACAATGGCAGCGTGACCTTGCTGCTGAGTTTATTGATTTGGGGGTAGATGGCATATTTGGACATCATCCACATATTATTCAAACAATCGAATTTATTGACAATAAGCCTGTTTTTTATAGTCTTGGGAATTTTATCGCTGATGCATATCTCCCAAAGACAACAACCGGACTGGTTGCGCATTTAGAAATTACTCAGGACGCCATTAAGACATATTTAAATTTTATAAAGCTATACAGATACTTTCCACACATCGCTGATAGTTTAAATTTATATATAAAGGCCTATCAGAACAACTACTTTGCTGATAATGTATGTGTTATTCCATGTCAAAACAAGTTGATGTTGAAACCAGTCAATAATGTGAGTTTTAAAGCATCGTTTGACGAATGGTATTTTTATGGCCAAGAAGCACTAGTTATGGTTAAAAAGTTTTCCGAGGATCAATATCTATTTCGGGTTATTCAACAAGATGATGCTTCTAATGCTATAACAGTTTATGGTAAACTGTCTGAGTTGGAAGTAACCGACATTAATAACGATGGTTCTTTAGATATTTTGTTAGGTATAACCAAAAAGGTTAATTTTGATCCTAATTTTAATAAGAGAATACAAATTTATACTTTGAAGAATAATATATTGCAACCACTTTGGTTGGGGACTAAATTTATTGATGAAGTAATTTCTTTTGAGATTGAAGATAATGGAGATATTAAATATCTGAAAATTAAAGAGAAAAACAGAAATGGGCAGATTCTTTTTCGTGATTATATTTGGGAAGAATTTGGGTTTGCTTTAAAAAATTAGCATGATGAAAACGAGCATTATTATTTATTTATTGGTTTCTCTATTGGTAATATTTTTCAGCTGCAATAATGAAAAATCAAGTGCTGAAAAGTCTCACCCTGAGAAGAGTGCAGAATCTGCGAAAACAAAACTAAAAAAGAAAGAAAAAAAGGAACTGGAAATAGTTTTTAGTGAAGACAAAGCTTATTTGGAAGCATATTATGAATTACCTCATATTAAAAAATTCTATCAATGGCAGGGTTTGAAATATATAAATCCCCGAGAATTAAGTATTCCTGAAGATTTGACAAAATTACAATATGATGAACTACGATTACTTAGAAACGAGGTTTTTGCAAGGAACGGCTACCTTTTCGAGGATGGTTTTTTAAGAGGATACTTCAATAGGTTTAAATGGTACTTGCCCATATTTAAGGTAGATTCCTTTAAGGTGAAGTTGAATCAAATGGAAAGGAATTTAATTAATGACATTCTTGAAGAAGAAAAAGCTAGAAAAGATAGACGTGTTGTAGATAAAAAGGGCTTACAATTGTATAATTCGCAATTGGTAGTTAACTATAAACAATTTTCAAATATTTCAGATACCCTCCTTAGAGATCTTGAGGAACGCAATTTTTCTATTCTTGATGCCAATAGAGGAATGCCTTTTTATATATATGATAAAAATGCCTATCAGTATATTCCACATTACATAACGATAGATCTCTATTTGTTTATAATGCATAAATATTTTGCAAGATTTTTAGAAAAGTTAGAAGAAAAGACCATGTTCCCATTATTGGCTGAATTTGTCCAAAAGTTAAGTTTAAAAACAGACAAGTATCGTAACCAAAAAGGTGCTAAAATAGAATCAGCAGCTGAGTGGGCAAGGGTTTATTGTTCTTTAATACAGGCTGCATTAGGAGAAGAAATATTATCTGTTCCACAAAGGTATAGAACTGTTTTCGATAGAGAAAAAGAGCAAATCGAAAAAGAAATAGGGGCGCCATTATTTATTAAAAATCAACTTTTATGGTATAATGACCTAAAACCAAGGGGGCATTATACTAAGAGTGATAGTCTGAAAAAGTATTTTAAGGCACTGAGATGGGTTACTAAGAACGGAATACATTTAGATAATGAGCAGCAACTTCGAGGTATGATTTTAATGGCTTATGTCATTAAAAATGATATAGGCCTAAGAAAAAGGTATAACGAATATATTGGCATAATAGAAAAAATTGCAGGAAGAGAAGATAATTTGTCTTTAAGTGATCTTATGCAATATTTAGAAATTGGTAATATGTCAGATGCATTATCTGATAATAACTTATCACATATTAGAGATGAATTAAAGTCATTAAAAAAGGAAAAGATTAAAGCAAAATTTGGTGAATCATATAATCCAGAAGAGGCGAAAATTAAACGATTGTATCTGTTTTCCAGTACATATTCTATAAGTGGCGAAATTTTTTCTAAACTTATTCATATTGATGAGCGTGATTCAAAAAGGCCTTTCCCCAAGGGCCTGGATATTCCTGCTATATTTGGCAACAAGCAGGCTGAAAAAATTCTTATGGAAGAATATGGCGAGGCAAAGGATTGGTCTGGCTTTAAACCGAAATTTAAAAAATTGCAGAATCAGTTTAATAGTTTTAATGATTGGAATCATAATTATGGATTTAAGGGTTTAGAAACTGCCCTAAATGCTAGTTCAGAAGACGCAAGGTATCCGGATTATATGAAAACAGACTATTACAATCGTAAAGAGTTATCAACAACACTTGCATCGTGGGCACATATAAAGCATGACCTTATATTATACCAAGAAAAACCTTTCGCTGCTGAGGCAGGCCAGGGTGGGGGACCAAAGCCACCTAAACATTACAGTTATGTTGAGCCTAACCTTAAATTCTGGGATTCGTCTATAGAGCTGGTAAAATGGCTTGAGGAATTAGCTGTTCATCAGGATATTTTTATGGACGAATTAAAAAGAATTAAGAAGTTGGGCCTATTATTGAAACAAACAGCTCATGACCAAGTTGATGGCAAAAAGATAAGTGATGATGCTTATAACGAACTTCATTATGTTGGAGGGAAGATTGAATATATTTTATTGGGACTTTTACAAACTGATCATTTACCCGAGCGTGAAAAATCAATGGCCATAGTAGCAGATGTATACGAATATAATGGTACAAATTTAAATGTAGGGATTGGACACGCTGACGATATTTTTGTTGTAGTACCCATGCAAGGTGAATTCTATCTTGCTCGAGGATCTGTTTTTTCTTATTATGAATTTAAGGGAGGTACATTAACAGACGAGCAGTGGAAGCAAAAGATTATTAGTAATGATGAACCGGCGAGACCTAAATGGCTGCAACCAGTAATTCGCTACATTGAAAAACCAAATGGAGTTATGCAATTTAGATAATTAGCTGTTTTTAGGGTTAGGTTACAAAAACACAATCAGCACTACAAAAGTTATAATCGACAACAGAATGCCGATTTTGTTGATCAGACTGACTTTTTCGCGGAAAACCCACAGTGCAATGATTACCGAAGTGAATACCACACCGGTATTGTTTAAGGCAATTACAATTGAGTTATTAATAACCAGTGCGTTGAGGGCATTTATCAGGAAAAACAATGACCCGAAATTTGCCAGTCCCATGAGCGTACCGCTAATAAGCGCTTTAGGTTTTAGAATGGTGATGCGGTTTTTTTGGAAAAAGATAAGCACAATACTCCATAAAGCTGAGAATCCAAAGAGCAGAAACGAAAAAATAGATGAAGCGTTGGGGTTTTTGATGTAAAATGTTTGTGAAAATTTGATTAATGAATCAGCCAACCCTAATAACACAAAGAGCATAACGGGCAGCAGCATAATGAAAAGCGATTCAAGGCTTTTTCTCCGTTTTCTGAATACGGTAAGAAACACAGCTACAATGGCCATAATAAGCAAAATAAGTTTAGTATGTGTGTAATGGTCATTATCGTCGATGAGGATGGAGAAAAACATCGGAAAAACGAACGACATTTTACTGGCCACTGTAGTTAAGGCAATGCCCGCCTTGCGTGTAGTAAGCCCCATGAGAAAGAACGTAAAAACAAAAATGCTCCCGATTATTGCAGCCGGCCAAATCCAGTTCAGTGGAATGTTGGCTACATCGGTTGGTGTGAGACCTGCATTGAAATATCCAAAACCACTGGCAATAAAGTAATTAATGATGATTGGGTGGATGATGGGAATATCATATTTCTCCGTTACCTTGAAAATAATCAGGATTACTACACTGGAGAGTATGCTGAGCAGTAGAAAAAGCATCTTTTTGCCGCAAAGATAACAATGCCTTTTTTATAAATACCAAATCTGGTGATTTTGTTCAGAAACGGACACCCACAACTATCATATCGTCGATTTGCTCGTAATCTTTCATCCAGCTTTCAATGGTGTCTTCCATGGTCATTTGCTGGTTTGGCATGTTCTGATCCTGAACAGACAGAAGTTTTTCCTGTAGTTTTTTACTGGTAAACTTGCGGTTTCTGGGGCCGCCAAACTGGTCGGCATAACCGTCGGAGAATATGTATATGGTGTCTCCCTTTTCAACCTGAATTTTATGGTTGTAAAATGGCTTTTCTGCTTTAAGCTGGCTGCCACCAATAGACCTACGGGTTACTTTATATTTAGTGAGTTCTTTATTTCGGATGTGATAAAGCGGGTTATAGGCTCCTGAAAATGTTAATTCATGGCTTTCTTCGTCAATGGCGCAAAGCGCTATGTCCATACCGTCGAAAGTATCGCTTTTACGCCCTTTTTGGTTCAGACTTTGTTTAATTTTTTCGTCAAGTTCATTCAAAATTTCAGCAGGGTCTGTTATTCCTTCTTCCGATACAATCTGGTTGAGCAGGTTATTCCCAATAATCGACATAAAAGCACCTGGAACCCCGTGTCCAGTACAATCGGCTGCTGTAAATATGCGGGTTTTACCTTTTTTCATATACCAGAAAAAGTCTCCGCTAACTATATCTTTCGGTTTAAACAGCACGAATACATTATTAAATTCTTCTGAAAACTCGGTAATTGAAGGGTAAATAATAGCTTGTTGTATGCGCTGGGCATATTGTATGCTGCTTGTAATATCGAGGTTTTTCTTACGGAGTTCGGCGGTGCGTTCAGCCACTATTTCTTCCAGAATACGCTTTTCACGCTTTAACTTTCTAGTTCGGATTCGTATATATACCAATACGCCAATAACAGGAATAATTATGTACAGAATATACGCCAGCGTAGTGCGCCACCACGGGGGTTTAACCCTGATATGTATGGATACTTCTTTGCTGTCGCCTGATGGCCATACACCTTCACTATTGGTGGCTTGTACTTTAAATGTGTATTCGCCATCCTGTAAGTCCGGGAAAGATGCAAAGGTGCGTGTGCTGGGCTGGCTCCATTTATCACTTTGCCCGATCATTTTATACTTGTATTTGATATTGCCCTGGTGGGCATAATCGAGTCCGACAAATTCAAATGATATGAAGTTCTTGTGCCATGGAATTACTACTTGCCGTTTGCTTGATGGGAGTGTATCACTTTCCAGTTCTTTGTCCATTACTTTAATGGATGTAAGCCTCACCGGAGGTTCATATTGACGGGGTTTTATCTGTTCCGGGTCAAATGCGTAAAATCCTCCAGTGCCTCCAAAATAAAGTGTACCTGTACTGGCATTGCGTAAATAAGCACCCTGACTAAATTCGAGGCTTTTAAGCCCTTCGTTTTTCTGGTAGCTTTTTATGGCAACGATGTTGGAAGCTGAGTCAAGTGTAATCCTCGCAATACCGCTGTTGGTGCTTAACCATAAATTATTTTCTTTGTCCGGCAAAATGGCCCATACGTTGTTGTTGGGTAGCCCATCAGTGATATTGTAATTAAGGAACTTGCCGTTTTGTGGGTTAAACCTCGATATGCCCATTTCTGTGGCAATCCAAAAATATCCGTTTGGGTCTTCGTGTATATATTTTACTACATTGTTTGCTATGGTTGTGGTGTCTTTGGCATCATGCTGGTAAGACGTGGCTTTCATTGATTGAATATTTAGTTTAGCGAGCCCACCACCGCGTGTGCCAAGCCATAAGGTATCCGGATGATTGCTGTATATGAAAAATATGGTATGGCTGTTTAGTCCTTCAATATTTTTATAGCGTTTGAACTTTTCAGTTTTAGAATTAAAATGGTTTAAACCATCGAAAGTACCGATCCAGTAATTGTTGTTTTTTGCCGGTTCCATACAGATAATGGTATTGTTGCTGATTGAATTCGGATCATCGCTTTTTTCTTTGTAATTTTTCACCTCACCTGTTTCTGGATTGAAGTATTGTAACCCGCTTCCCCAGCTACCTAACCATATATTGTTGAATGTCTCTACGTGTATGGCTGTAATTTGACTGCTTAATTTCGAATGGAATATATTGTAATTATAAAATTTTTCTGTCCATGGGTTAAAACCATCGAGACCACCACCAATGGTCCCTATCAGGATTTCATTGCTGTCATATTTAGCAAAGCTGAAAACTAAGTTATTTGATAGTGAATTTTCATTAGCCTTAGTGCCGTAATGCCTGAATTTTTGCTGTTTATTGTGGATTACATTTACGCCATTCTCTTTATTACTGATCCATATGCTTCCTGATTCATCTTCAAATAAATCAACCAGCCAATTGGACCGTAGCGTGTACTCCTTGTCTTTTTCAGCAATAAACCTGTACCAGGTATTTGATTGGTATTTTAGCAATCCGTGGTTGGTCGTTACCCAAATAATTCCATCTCTGTCGCGCAAAAAATCTCTGACCCTGAGCACCTCTTCTTTTTGCTGAAAAAGATGGTCGGGCGTAATATTATTTATTTCACCTTTTGACTGGTCACACTCAAAAATACCATTTTCAGTGCCAACCCATCTGAGTTGATCGCTAATGCGCAGAAAAGCATTTATCTGGTTTACATATTGTGTTTCTTCGTCATGGTCGATGAGCACCTGACGGGCATTCAATGTTTGAGGATTGAGCATATAAAAACTATTGCCATGGGTTCCCAGGAATATTCTCTCGTCGATGCAGGTAATATTTCTTATAAAATCAGGGTTCTCTTCCAACGGCACTTGTTTTATTTTTCGGGTATTAAGGTTCATTACATTTAAACCGCCTCCATGCGTCCCTATAAATAACAGTGAATCCTGACAAATGTCCAGGCTACGTATCTCGTTGTCAGTTAAATTGGTGGATGAGTCTTTAATATAGGTTGTAAATTTGCCGGTTATTAGGTTGTAAGAGTTTAAACCGTAACCAGTAGCAATCCAAAGTCTGTTTTGGTTGTCTTCTGTAATATCCCAGATTTTATTACTGCTTATAGAAGTGGAGTCGTTTTGGCGGTTGCGAAATATTTCAAAATTATACCCATCGAAGCGATTTAGCCCATCTTCGGTTGCCAGCCATATAAATCCCTTGCTGTCCTGAAAAACTTTGCGCACTTTACCAACCGAAATACCATCAGATGTTCCATATCCGAAAAAACGCAGGTCATCGCGCTCAGCAAAAGTGCTATTGCCAATTAGGAGGAATATGATGATTAGGATGGTGCGCATGCCTATTTTTTGTATTATAAAAATAAAAAATTTTATGGAGATAGCTTTTTATTTACAATTGTTTTTTTCAAATAAAAATAAGATAAAGGTCCCTCATTGAACAACAAATCGATTATGCTGAGGTTTTCAATAAAACCAAATTTTTCAGTAAAAAGTTGATGATATGATACAGGTTTATAACAAATATCATTTTTCTTGTGTTGAGGTTTTGGATGTACAATATCTCTCAAATCGGTTTGGTATGAATGTTTATAATCAGCAGATGGCGTAATTTTCGTGTCAATTTCGAGTATCTCCAATGCTTTTTCTAAAGTTCTGATATTAAGTTCAAATAGACCCGGAATTTTAGTGTTAAAAAAGGGCATGAAATCGTCAATGTAGAATTCATAGAATGGCGTATTATGGTAGGCCGTACGAATACTTTTAAATATCTGATCCTGCCAGTCTTTATCGTAATTGATTAAAATATCTTTCATTTTAGTTTTAGATCCGTGTGGTTTTATCACAGGAATACTTAGATTTTGTAACCCGTTGGGGCCTGCTATTTGCAGCCGGTTACGGAAAGTTTGCTTGGCATAAGTGTCATGTTGCTCTACAATCACCTGTTTATATCGCATAATGTGTGAAATTTGCTGAATGGGCGGAAAGTATGTAGATTGAATGGCAACGGTACACATAGCAATTGATTATTGACCAGGGTTTATTGTTTAAAAGTTAAAGACATTTCCGCTTTTGACAAATTTAACCGGCAATTTCTGCCGCATTGTACTGATGACTTCAGGAGCTGTACAATGTGATGGAAATAAAGCTTTTACTTCGCGTTTTTTAAAGAAATTAATGGTTTCCTCAATGCGCGCATCTCCCGGCTTGAGGTGAAACCCGCCCATTACTGCATAAACAGGTTTGTCTGGTAGTATTTCCATTGCTCTTAAAACAATGTTGGTAATACCGCTGTGTGCACAACCACTAATAATAACGAGGCCCTTCTGTGTTTCTATTACCAGGCCTGTGTCGTCTGGTACGGTATCCGGAGATTGGTCTTTGAGCACAAAATCTTCATGGCCTGAATCCCGGGTATTTGTCCGGGGAATTTCTCCCAGGAACCAGGTGTTGTCTGAAAGTTGCAGTGGAGCCTTGCTGTATATTACTTCAAATTTGTCTTCAATATCTTTTTGGGGTATATCAAGCCCTATACTGCGCCCATTGCTTTTCTTATAGCGTTTTCTGTGAATTTCCGGATGGGCTATTAATTTGCCTCCGTTCAGGTGCTCCAATCCATTGCCATGATCATAATGACCATGGCTCAGCACGATCATATCTGCGTCGTTAGGGTCTATTCCTATTTTCTCTGCATTTCGAAATGCAATATCCGAAGGCCCGGTATCAAAAAGTGTTTTTTTGTCTGTATTGATAAACCACGATAAACCATGAGCTGCTTCACATATGCCGCTGGCAATATTGTCGTTTAGAATAGTAATTTTCATAAGCTAAGCTTTATGTACCATTGCAAATGTAGGAAAAAATAAGGTTGCGTATGCGAAAACACCTGATATTAAAGCTTGCGGGAAAATATGAAAAAAGTCCCGGGGCATTACCCCAGGATTTACCTTGTTAGTTTAGACTAAAGCGATAAGTTGCTTTCACAAGAAAAACATTATACGGTGATACATTGAACAGGTCTCCAGTGTTTTGAGAAAAATTAAATATCACTTTATCCAAATATTCACTGCGGTTTTGAGTCCATACTAGATAAACAGAAGAGCCGGGGATGTATTCCCAGCGTATAACCAGGTTAGAAATAAAATCCATTACATTGAAATCGGGCTTATCAAACGAATAATCTGTTGTATTATCCTGATTTTGATCAATTTCATATGTGTCGCCCACTAAGTTAATTTGTTCTTCAGTAAAGCTTTGAAAGCGGTTTTCATATTTATCTGCACGGGCATCCGTAATTCGTTTTAAGTCTGTGTATTTTCCTGCACTGATAAATGGTTGACCCCAATATTGAATAGAAAGTGTAGGGGTTATACTAAAATTAACTCGTAACGACATGCGCAATGTGGTTTGCTCAATATGGCCCATGATGTATTCATTATTATTGTTAAATTCGGTGGTAGCTACATATTGTAAATTGTTTTGTCTTTGCGTAAACCGCGGAAATACCTGTATGTCGAGCATTTTATGCGGTCTGTATGAAATAGAAGTCCATACATTATACATATCTTCTGCATTTTTTGCTGCAAAGAACTGGTTTCCTCCAAAACTGTACCGGAACTTTTTTCTATGGTCACTATTGACTGATATCCAATGGTTCATTCCGGGGTTTAAAAGCAAATAGGGCCCTCCGCGGAGCGCGGAATTTGACATACGAAGGATGTTGCCGTTCATGCCATAATATACACTCCAGTAATTTGTGAAGTCCATGCCGATACTGTAATTGCCACCGGTTAGTAAACGTGTTCCGTTAAAATCATGCACATCCCATTGGTTTACATTGAAGCTAAAACGCCTGAAAATGCCTTTTGGTTCGAGCGTTCGGTACTGTATCCAGAAAAGCTCTGACATGTGATCGGCCTCGCGTTGGTAGCCCATATCGTTCATCTCCAGTTCGGGCGACTTAACATTCAGGAATAATGCATAGACAATGTTACTATTGCCTGTTTTCCCGAGCATCAGGCTGGTGCCTGTGCCTGTAAGTGATTGACGCGTAGAATCATAATATACATGGTTGGCATCGGGCCGGTTGAAATAGTGTGCCGAAGAAAGCTGGGTTTCCGAAATAGCCTCTGTACTACCCTTAACATGGCTGAATACACTATTTACCTGGAAAATATAAGTTTTGTCATCCCACTGGTGTTTAAAGTTGAAACCGCCGGTGTACGCTTCCCTGTGAAGGCTATTGAACTGACTGGCATCCAGTTGCCGGTTTGTAGCAGTTATTATGCCACCAACTACGGTATTCCCATCATTGAAATCGCGTTCTATACGACTGATGAAATAGTTTGTCATAGGTTCTACAGCCACATTTTTGGAGTTATTACCATTGTCTATTTTGGCAAATTCTTTTTGTGTAACTGATTCCAATACGCCGATAGACCAGCCGTGTTTGGTTTTTCCGGTGAGTTTCATTGCCCCAAGAATCGTAGTATTTTGCGGACGATCCATGTACTCATCGTCTGCTAAATCAGGATAATGGTGCGGATTCCTGCCAATTCTTCGAGAATAGAATAGATTGTCTGCCATAAAGTTGCCCATGGGCATCAATCGAAAATTAAGAATGTTGCTTCCTTCGATGAAAAAGGGCCGTTTTTCATCGTAAAAAGTCTCATAAGCGGTAAGGTTTACCTGCGAGGGGTCGGCCTCCACCTGCCCAAAGTCCGGATTGATAGCCAAATCAAGTGTTAAGTTATTGGTAATGCCAAATTTACCGTTCAGTCCGGCATTTAGGCCGGCCTCATAGCCATCTTTCTTAAACGGGTCCGCTGCATCTTTTTCAAACTGATCGACAGACGCTACCACAAAGGGTGTCAGTGAAGCCTCTTTTTTGGGGTCGATATCATCCATGCCGGTCAATAAGCCAAACTGACTCACATAACCGCCGGCATCCTGAGCAATTAGTTTCCACTGGTTGGTTTCCTGCAAACGGTATATGTACCGTTCAATCTGTAACCCCCATTTTTGCTCACCTGCCTTACTGAAGCGTAGTTGCGTTAATGGAATTTTTAATTCTGCTGTCCAGCCCTGCTTGTCGATTTGGGTTTTTACATACCATATGGGATTCCAGTTATTGTCCCGCTCGTCACCATCGTTGCTTATTACCGCGTCTTCTTTTACACCTGCAGCACTAACTGAGAAGCGGAAAGCTGTGCGTTTATCGAAGTAACTGTCGAAAATAATACGAATATAGTCTCCATTTAGGTTGTCACGCCGGGATAGTTGTTTCTCTATTTTTTCTGGCTCGTCGTCATAGGCTCGCACAGCTACGTAAATGAAGTTATCATCATAAATAATTTTAAAAACTGTTTTTTGTGAGGGTGTTTTGCCTTCGTAAGGGGCATGTTGCACAAATTCATTGATCCACCGGGCTTGTTTCCACGCCTTGTCGGTAAGATTCCCATCAATGTGGGGCGCTTTTTCAATGCGGACTGTACGATAGTTTTTTTGAGCTTCCAGACCAATGGACAAAAATATAAAAGTAAATAGCAGTAATGTGAAAATTGGGTTTTTCATGGTTTAAGGGTTATGGGTTATTTATGTTAATTCAATTGGTATGCCATGTATGTGTATCTTTTTGTATGTGAGTTTTTTATGTGTTTGGTCCTTTTTGTTTTTATGTTCGTATGCGTACACAAGGTGTCACAAAACATTTATATTATGACGAAATTTATTCATCATTGTGGCAGACTGGAACCTTTTTTGGAGGGATAGAATTGTTTTATAAGCAATTAATTAACGGCAGGAATTTTGAAGCATCGGGAATTAGTTGTTTATTTGCGCAAGTTAAAATATAAAGATTAACAAATTATGATGATTGAAAAGAACAAGGTAGTTGAACTTACATACGAACTTAAAGACCAGACTGCCAATGGTGAAACAATTGAAAAAGTAACAGAAGAGCGTCCTTTGACATTTATTTTTGGCGCAGGCCTGATGATTCCAACATTTGAATCCAACATCGAAGGTATGAATCCCGGTGAAGATTTTGAATTTGAATTGAAAAGTCAGGAAGCTTACGGTTCCAAATCAGAGGAAATGATCATGGATCTTCCATTGAACGTTTTTGAAGTAGATGGTGCAGTGAATTATGATATCGTTAAAGAGGGAGCCATGATTCCTATGATGGATAAAGCCGGTAACCGCATTAATGGCGTAGTACTGGAAATTGGTGATGAGGCCGTTAAAATGGACTTTAACCACCCCATGGCAGGGAGAGATCTGCATTTTAAAGGCAATGTGCTTAACGTAAGAGAAGCTACAGATGAAGAACTTTCAGCCATACAGCAAGATGAAGATTGCAGCAGCTGTAATGGTGAATGCAGTGAATGCTAATCAAAAGAAATTAGGATAAATGAAGCGTCTTCGGCAGGAGGCGCTTTTTTTATTGGTTGTAATTTCCTATCATTGTTCTCTGATTTTTGAATTAGCGAAGCACTATGAAGAGAAAAAAAGTAGCCTTGCATTGGCAAATACTGGGAGGACTGGCTTTGGGTATTGCCTATGGTTTTCTGGCATCGACAGTCGGCTGGAAAGATTTTACCATGGACTGGATAAAACCCTGGGGCACAATATTCATCAGAATGCTTAAACTTATTGCTGTTCCCCTGATATTCTTTTCATTGGTACAAGGCATCGGAAGCCTTCAAAATATTTCCAAGCTGTCGCGAATGGGACTTAAAACCCTTCTGCTATATGTGGCTTCTACGGTTATAGCCATAACCGTGGGGTTGGGACTGGTAAACTTGATTAAGCCAGGGTCAGATTTTCCCGAAGATAAAAAAGCAGAATTTCAGGAAATTTATGGAGGAGATGCCGACTCAAAAATTAATATTGCTCATGGAAGTGATGAAGGTCCCCTGAAATTTTTGGTTGACATTGTTCCCGATAATATTATTGGCGCGGCTTCGAATAATGTCAATATGTTACAGGTAATCTTTTTTGCCATTCTTTTTGGTATTGCTTTAGTGTTGCTCGAAAGACATAAAGTAGAAACAGTACATAGATTTGTTAGTGGTGTAAACGAGATCATTATTGCTATGGTGCGGCTTATTATGAAATTTGCACCATATGGTGTTTTTGCGCTTATGGGTAGTTTAATGGTAGAACTTGCAGGCGACGATCCGGCGTCGTCACTGGGGTTGCTCCAAAGCCTTGGAATGTATGCCTTGGTAGTTATTGGCGGGCTATTATTCCTGGTTGCTTTTGTTTATCCCAGCTTGCTGGCCATGTTTACCAAACTAAAATATGGACAGTTTTTAAAGGGGGTGCTGCCGGCTCAGCTACTTGCGTTTAGCACAAGCTCGAGTGCAGCAACCTTGCCAGTTACTATGCGGCAGTGCGAAAATGAGCTCGGTGTAAGCCGGGAGGTGAGTAGTTTTGTATTGCCCGTGGGTGCAACCATCAATATGGATGGGACCAGTCTTTATCAGGCTGTGGCTGCAGTGTTTATTGCTATTGTATTTGGTTATGATTTAACGCTTGGGCAACAACTGACCATTATACTCACAGCCACGTTAGCGTCTATTGGATCTGCAGCAGTGCCGAGCGCCGGAATTGTTATGTTGGTCATTGTACTGGAATCTATCGGTATACCCAGTGCCGGTATTGCGCTGATTTTTGCCGTAGACCGCCCATTAGATATGTTCAGAACTGTAGTAAACGTAACTGGTGACTCCACCATTGCTTCTATTATTGCTGCCAGTGAGAAAAAGTTGCATCCGGAAGATCTTGAGGTTAATAAAACCTGATAATCTGTGGATAGACAATGGGGCTATTTTATTATGGCTAAAACAATATTTTATGAACAAAGAAAATCTGGTGCACAAAATTATGCCACTCTGAACGTAGTATTTGTAATATCTGGCAAATTATTTTCTTAACTTAGTAGCTATTTATCACACTTTAAATTTTAGAATCATGTCAAACAAAAGAACAGTAAAAAAGAAGATTAAAGACGAATATCAAAGACTCGAAGAAGATATTCTGCATCACATGTCAGTTAATAAAGCACAAGAAGACACCAAATCGCGTGAGTTGCTGTTGGAAATGAAAGAATCGCGTAAAGCTTTTATCAGTGAATTAAATCATGCAGAAAAAATTAACAGTGAGTTTGTCAACGATTTACAAAAAAAGGTGGTGGATGATGTTGATAAAAAATACAAAGCGCTAAAAGGGCTGGTAACAAAAAAATAAATTGAAATTTCTAACGAGAAATCAATCATTATGCGCTGTGCTCTTTTTTTTATCGGTTTTTTAATTGTTGTTAATGTTCATGGTCAACAAGAGCGGGTTAAAGTTGGTGGATACCAATTGACACCGGTTGTCGACCTTGATGCTACGCCCATTAAAGATCAATATCGTTCGGGTACCTGTTGGAGTTTTAGTGGTATCTCATTTCTGGAAAGCGAAATTTTACGCATGAGAAATCTTGAAGTCGACCTGGCAGAGATGTGGCTCATCCGGCACGATTATCACGAGCGAGCCATTGATTATGTGCGTTTTCATGGAGCCATTTCTTTTGGTCCGGGCGCAGAGTCTAATGATGTGATGGATATGATAAAACTTTATGGTATTGTGCCAGAAACAGTTTATCCGGGACTTAATTATGGCACAGATATGCATGTGCATGGGGAGTTCGACAATGTACTTGATGCCATTGTAAATGCCGTGATTGAAAACAAGAATCGTAAGTTAAGTACCGCATGGATTAGGGCTTTTGATAATGTGCTGGATGCCTATTTGGGTGAAGCGCCTCAAAAGTTTGAAAGGAGAGGAGTGGAGTATACCCCAAAATCTTTCCAGCGTGCTATGAATATTGTACCTGACAATTATATAGAGTTGTCCTCCTTTACGCATCATCCGTTTTATTCGAAGTTTATTATGGAAGTGCCGGATAACTGGGCTTTTGGCGAAGTTTATAATGTGAAGCTGGAAGAATTTTTTAATCAGGCAATTTATGCGCTGGACAATGGTTATACGCTTTTGTGGGGATCAGATGTAAGTGAGGATGGGTTTTCGAATCGGCATGCCATTGCTCTTGTTCCTGCTACTGAAATTGATGAATTGAGTGGTAGTGAAAAAGAGAAGTGGGAGACTATGATTGTTGCAGAGCGTGAACAGAACATGTATAGTTTTTCAAAACCCATTCCCGAAAAACATATTACGCAAGCGATTCGTCAACAGGCTTTCGACGATTACCGTACCCAGGACGATCATGGAATGCATATAGTTGGGTATTATAAAGATGCAGCTGGCGACATCTTTTTCAAAGTAAAAAACACGTGGGGCGAATCCAATGACCAGGGCGGATTTTTCTATGCATCAGAAGCATTTTTTAAATATAAGTCGCTTAGCATTATGCTCCATAAAGATGCCCTTATGCCCGGTATTAAAACCGAACTGGGTATTTGAACATATAGCCGGCCCTGGTTGCTGTAGGGTGATAATTGTTTTATTTTTTATTGCCTGAGATAGCTATTTATCAGCATTTTGGAATCCCATTATATGCCTGATATGATTGACATTTGCTTTTGAAGTCAGCAATTCCAGCAAGAGCAAAGCTACATCAGCTGCTGTTGATGGGTTCCATGAGGTTATGATTTTATCATCCATTACAATGGGTTCATTCACCACATCGACGCCAAATTTTCTTAAAGTATCCTGCCTTTTTGTTCCTATTTTGTAAGTTGTTCCTCTTTTTCCTTTCAAAATGCCGCTTTTGCCAATTGGTAATGCCCCAACACAGACCGAAGCAATAATCTTATGCTGTTTGCTGAATGCGCGTATTAAATCCAGAAAACGGTTATCAAAGGCATCATTATAAAAACCATACTCTTCAAATCCGCCTGGGATGGCCAGGGCATCAAATGATTCAATATCGATTTCATTAAATAGATAGTCGACAATCACCTTTTGACCGAATGAAGTTTTTATTTCTTTTTGCAAACCGCAAGTGTATAATTTAGTTGACCCGTCTCCATCTATGAGATTCCAGCCTATTACATCTATAAAAACGCTGGCCTCATAGGTCTCAAATCCGTTGGCCAATAGTAAAAGTACTTTTTTCATAGTAAGTAAAGTTTGGCACCAGCATGCAAATCTCCCATTCGCCCCTGGTTTAGCATACGGGCTGTGGTTTCTTCTTTTCTGGCAATTTTATCGCTGATTCAGCAATTATAAGGCATTGTTTTACTCAGGCCATATAATGGTTTCTTCATCTTCGAATAGCGGGCCCCACTGGATTTCAGATAATACGCCATCCTCCATCCAGAAATTAATGCTTAGCTTTTCGGAGAAAACTAATTCCTGCTTAATGTGGTCCTCTGTTGCCCAATCTTCAGTTTGTAAATCATCAATTTCTAAGGCTTCGAGCTCTTTAAGCAGGTCTTGTTTCGGCAGTCCAATTAGTTTCTTGCTTTTGAACTCATAGAATTCACCTGATACTGCAATGGAAAAGAGTCTCAGGTCATCTATTTCTTCAAAACTGATGGATAGTTCCAGGTCATCATAATGCCACGATTCAGTTATCCCCTCTTCCTCTTCATTATCGGTGTGGGTGTCAATTTCATCGGGTTCACCAAGAATGTTTTGAAGGTCTTCTCTATCCATTCCAAATTTAATATCATCAAGCCCGACGCCTGCTTTTATTTCTTTTAGTGCTTGTTTCATCTTATTGCGATTTAGTTTTATACAAATCTATAGACTTTATCTGAAAAAAACACATTAGTTGAATTTTTCTATGTTTTAAACTGATGTATAACGTTTTGCGGTATTAAATGGCCGGGGATTTTGGAGCTACTTTGCTATTATCTTAAATGCGCAATAAATAATTAGAGAAAATCGGGAAGCCATGTAAAATAATGTTTGCAAAGCTTGCCCGATTAAATATTTCTCACTTATTTAGATGAAAAACATCACGTTTTATTGTAGCAAAACCATAATCAGTGGTATATCATAGAATTTTTGTGATTATGGTTTAATGTAACAATTTACTATTTCAAGGTCTTACGTTGTGTTCTGAATTGTGAAATAAACCGTGGGCAATGAAGACAGCTGATAAGGTTTAGAAAAGTAATTGAAGCGAAATTGGTGTGGTTTTTTGAAGAAAATTAAATTAAGCAGCAGAAATTTCTTTATTTAATAAAAACCTATTTTTACTGTAACTTAAATGTATAAACGCAAATAGTATATAAACAATAGATATGTCAAAATTTACCTTAACAAAAACAGCTTTTACAACCGGGGATTACTATAAATCGATGAACAAAGCCTTAAAAAAAATTAATGGTGATCATCATATGCTTCATTATCCTCTTTATAAGGATAATAAGGATATTTTTAGTCAGGCTCAGAATAATTTAATAGAATATTGTATCGAAAAGTTTTCTACATTAACAGACAAAGATTTATTAGATGTTGGTTGTGGGAATGGAGTTGTTGCATTATATGTTGCAGATAATTATTCGGTTAATAGTGTAATAGGTGTAGACTTAAATTCCAATAACGTGAAAATCGCCAATGAAGAAAAGAAAAAAAGAAATAAAAACAATGTAAATTTCATTGAAGGGGATGCCCAGAATTTATCGCAGGTTAAAAGCAATAGCATTGACATTATTATAAATATTGAAAGTGCGTTTCATTATCCTCACAAAGAATTATTTATCGACGAAATACATAGAATATTAAAACCCGGGGGGCAATTTGTCATAGCCGATATACTAACCACTGCAAAAGAGAATAAATTACTGAAGAGTTGGAAAAAAAAGATGAATTATTATCATTGGACTTTTGCAAAATATCAGGATGCTTTCAACCGCTCCAATCTGAATTTACATTCTAACGATGATATAACCGACAAGGTAATTTTAGGTTTTAAAATGTATAAGAAATATTTCAACGAGTTCAGTAAAAATGGTTATTTACGCGATACGGTTTTAAAACTATTTTTTATAATTAATGTAAAACTTAACATACGATTATTAAAAAGGAAAAGGAGATATTATATTTTCTTTGGCGAAAAATAATTATAACAGGTTTGCCTGACCAAATATTTCTTATTTAGTGCCTCTAAGAAAAGACAAGATTTTTCTAAGAAGCACTATATAGCCAGCAAGAAAACTACCTTTTTTTAAGTCTTTGATAAGAAAGCGTCAAAGACAAAGCATCGCCTTTGCATAGCTTTAGCGTAACACCTGCGGCAAGCCTTTGGCGACCGAAGGGTGGTGCAGGTTTTTGAATCCAAGGAGTCCCGATTCTCGGGATGACTGATTCAAAAACAAGAATAACGCAGAAATAAGCGAAGCGATTCACGCATGCCATAAATAAAATCTTCATGAGTAATTTGGCGTTTGGATGACGCTTATAATCGTTGTTTCATGTCCCCGGGGCGTTGATGTTCGTTTGCAAATTTACGGTTATTCGAAATCGTTCGCCGCATAAGCAGAGGATTAGAAGTCTTGCATTTTTATACTGGTATTGACTTTTATATTTTTCACCTGGCTCCCTGTCTCATACTGATCTTCTTCAATCATTTTTCGGTATTCTTTAAGCTTGCCTCCTGCCATTTCTTCTACCATTTCTCTTTGCGATTCCGGCATTTCTTTCATTTGTTTTTCAAAATCTTCTAATCCTTTTTTTGCTTGTTTGCGTTCTTCGTCAGAAAGAGTTAAGCCTTTTATTACAGTAACAGTTTCATAGGGAATCAGCATTCCTTCGACATTTTTAAAATCTCTGTTTGTAACTACAGGAGAAATCTCGCGCATTTCTCCATCTTTTGATTGAGATTTTATTGTGAATTCCATTTGTCTAATAACCAATCTGTCAGAGTCAATATACAAAAAGATATCTTTCATCGTATTTTCTGTATTAAAATCCTCTATTTTCATTTGATCGATGTAAATCACATGAACCTCATTGCCATCGACCTTATCAGTTCCCTTGTAAGTTGCTTTTTCTTTTGCCTCGGAAAATTGCGAATAAAGGTCTTTATTCGCTGCTGAGGCTGATTCCATATTTTCACTATACGTTCCCTTAATTTTGGTTTTAAAGTAAGGGCTGCCATCTTCGGTATATGACTTTTTGTAATAGATAGTATGATCTTCTTTTTCCATGATATAGTTATCTATATCCTCAATGGATTGTTCATACTTCTCTCGCATAGATTCTAGTATCTCTACAGCCTTTTGATTCTGGCTGTTGGCTGTATTTGAAAGTAATATTATAATCGTGATAAGTAATAAGGTTAATCGAGTCATAATTATAAAGTTTTTTGATTCTAATTTAACTTTAATTTTCACGAGAAAGCTTATTCTTGCTTAGAAAGCAGCCACAAATCCCACGTTAAATTTGTTGTATTCTCCCAGGTTGTTATCATCCACCAGCGAATATTCCGCGGCCAGGCGCACGTTCCTTCTCAACAGATAACCTGCATGAAATGTGTAGGAGCGATATTTTGCCTGATCAAAGTCACTCTGAACGTCATTAAACATGCCCATCATATACCAGTTGCTGTCATCGCCTTTGGGCATGAACAACAATTCAGCCATTAAGCCGGTGGTTTCAATGTCGCTGATGGTTGCAGTTGCAAGGCTGTCTCCATGGGGGAAAACCTTAGAATCCATACGTGCGAGGTACTGCGCATTGAGTTCAAACATTTCAGTAATCGACAAAGTAAGGTCAGGGCCCCAGATGAAAACATCGTTGGTTATTTCATCCTCAAAAGTATTCCATTGTTTTTCACGGCCTGTGTAGGCAAAAGCACCTATCCGGAGAAAATCCCCGATGTCCTGCGATATTCGCCCCACATAGTTCTTGTACTTGTCCTTGTCATACCAACGCTCGTCGGTTTCTGGTATTCCGTTTCCGTTAACAACTTCCAGTACGAACGAGGTGCCGGTATTCAACCCCAGGGTAACCATAACCCCCTTATCATATTTTAGGTTGATGTCCGAAATCCCGATCTGAGCCCCATAGAGGTGGTAGTCTTCCAGTGTGAGCCGGAGTTCCCGCTTAAACAGGGGGTCTGAAACCTGGTACTGACCGAGGTAAACATCCAGGTCAATGTTGAATAGGTTATTATACATAAGAAAAGCGTCTTCCACACCGGCTACTTCACCTCTTTCATCCATGAAGAAATAAAAGTAATAAGCCAGGTTATCACTCAACTGTCCGCCTGACAGCAGCTTGATGAGGTAAGGCGCCTGGAAGTCACTTTTTCCACCATTGTCAAAGTCGTACCTGATAAAGCCATCCATTCTTACAGCCAGTGGGAAGTTTCGTATCAGCGACAGCTTATCATCACCGGCAGGTACGAAATAGCGCGGCGCTTCTTCATCTGAAAGCTTGAAACCGTTACCGGCAAAAGTATCGCCATAAGGTTTTAGCTTTGGCATAGAAGGAGTATGACAGGTTTTACAGCTAAGCCGGTATTTCCTGGCAAAGGCAGGTATTGCAGAACTTTTTTCAGCGATAAATCCAAATGCAACACACATCAATAAGGTAAAAAGTAGTTTGCGTTTCATACTGATTATTTTTTTATGGTAACACTGTTATTTCTGTAGAATGACGGTTGATTTCATGAATGGCATATTCCTCTTCAGGAACATTCAGCAATTCGCCTACGGGTTTTACGAGCAGCCGGTAGTTCAGCACGGCTGTTACTTTAAGTTTGCCCGGCGCTACTTCAAAGGGCAGGTTGAAAGTAAAAGTCTCCAGCTTGGTTTCCCTCGGGCCGATACGGTAGTCCACGCCCAGCGATTTGGTATTCCACTGCATCAGGGTCATTCTGCCCTGCGGATCGAAATACGGCATACGGAAAATGCGATCTCCTACCGGAACATCCTCACGTTTCACGCCTTTAAAGTCAGGTTTTTGCAATGGAACAGCCATATCCTGATAAGCCAGTTCATCGCTGGCAATGGTATATTCTTCACCTTCAAATTCTTTTTTATCCACTTTTAGATGATATGTATTTCCCTTTTCATCCTCTGCTTCCACGTGCAACCATACAATTCGGTCTTCTACCGAGCCAGTGGGGAATTTGTGCCCGGTTTTCTGGTTGAATAATGCCACGGTAAAAACGGCTACTCCTCCGGGCACTGTTTCCTTCATGTCAGGCTGTACGCGCAGTTCGATTACCCCGTTGAGTTTACCGGGATCGTGAGCGCCGTGGAACAAATGTAGTTTGGCATCAGGATATTTTTCACCCATTCGCGCTGTGCGGGTATTTGCTTTGGTCATATG
This sequence comes from Salinivirga sp., assembly GCF_055145285.1. Classification (NCBI taxonomy): domain Bacteria; kingdom Pseudomonadati; phylum Bacteroidota; class Bacteroidia; order Bacteroidales; family Salinivirgaceae; genus Salinivirga; species Salinivirga sp. The sequence continues at coordinate 44,648 of NZ_JBSRDC010000070.1, forward strand.
GCAATCCTGGCACTGTACACCTTCCTTTGAATAAGGGCCTTCTTCCCATTCCAGTTGCGTGGATTTCACCCAGGCACCAAAGCCGCTTTTTTCATTATGGCAAGCGCCGCAGAATTTCGCGGTGCTGTGCAGTTCTGATTTCATGATCTCATGTTCCGGCGAATTTGTAGTTCCTTTGCGGGAGCTGTATTTGGTATTGCCGCTGGTCATGATGAAGTTGTGATTGTAGGCCGTATCGCCATCGATTCCTTTGATGAGATGACATACCTCGCATGAAACCGCCTCGTTGGCTCTTGATCCTTCCTCGGGCTTTGGCGGGGGTACGTCACCGGAGAGAAAGGCCATTGGAGTATGGCAGCCGTTACAACCTTCATGAACTTTGGCCATAGCCGGGTCGTTTTCTGAATGGGCTACCGCGAGCTGAAAGTATTCTATTTCGTCCCAGTTGTGGGTATATGCCTTCGACATCATGGACTGTTTCCATTGCTGGTAAAAGGCATTATGGCAGGTTTTACATTTTGTCGGCTTGTCAAAATCGTCATATTTGAATTCGCCGACCTGATCTACCCTGACTTCGCTGGCCACGAAGCTGGAAATTATGATAAGAAGGGCAGAAAGAAAGAGTATAGGTTTGAGTTTCATAGCAGCAGTAATTAATTAGTTGTTAACTAATGTACAAAAAAAAATGTAGCAACACAAGTCATTAGTCTGTTTTACAGCGTATTTATAATTGTTATAAATTACAGGAAGTATGGAAAAATATTATCCAGGCATAAGTAGGGGAGCTCAGCCTTTTTTGGTTTTGACCCTTGCGTAAAATACCAGAATCAGTAGGGCAGCCACCGTAATATAAAGCATAGCAGGCACCGGTACAGGGTTGCCACCGGCATATGAATGCAGTCCCGACAGGTAGTAGTTCACGCCGAAATAAGTCATCAGGATTGAGCCCAGACCAAGCAATGCCATGGTATTAAAAGCGAAAAATGAACGGAATGCCGGTATTTTATGGGAATGTATGATAAAGCTGTAAACAATAATGCTGATCAAAGACCAGGTTTCTTTCGGATCCCAGGATTCATTGGCCCAAATGGCTCCAAGAAAAGTTCTTCTCCAAAATATCTTGTAATGCCTCCGCCCAGGATGATGATAATGAAAGCCAGGTGAAAAAGCATTACACTGATCTTTTCTTTCCGGTACAACTTGTCAATGATAAGTCTTCCTGCAAGATTGATCATGGTAAGCACCAGCAATCCTTCAAACCATACTGAGCCGTATATCAGCTCGAAAGCAGCCCGGCTGCCGTGATCGTTTTCTATAAAAGTAGCTGTGGCCATAGATGTTACAAAGAGAGCAAACAGCATCCCCATAAACCGGAAAGTAAAAATAAATTGTAGATATTTTCGCATAAGAATTTAGGAATTGCTTTTTGTTTCTCCGCTAAGCTTTTGGCCTAATGGCAGCCAACTCGATTGGCGCCAGTTAATTGTAATTTCCGAATATTTTGACCTGAAAATTATCAACATATGCCTTTTGTTTGTCTATATTCCACAAGAATACTTTTATTTTTGAATTCTCTTTTATATCACTTTTTTTGATGCTTAATTCATGTTTTATATTCCACCAATTTGAATAGGCTTTGATGTATTTATTTATTTCCACACCATCCCAGATATAAGCTCCTTCTTCATTTTCGATGGATATTACAAGCTTTGAAGTTGTTTGATCCTGATAATTACAATAAACGCTACAGCTTATAAATATTCCATTCATATTCTCCAAATCTAATGAATCTATGTAATATTCAAAAGTTGAAGAAAATTCAATAACTTGAAGTGAACTATTTCCCTCATATTTGATTTCACTCGTAAGATTTTCACTATTTTGGTTCCAATTATCCGCTGTGTCCTCAAAGTCGTTCATTGATTGCAACAATAGTTTACCAGTTTGTTCAGGAATGGAAAAATCCTTCATTTCGTAAATTGCAATGTTTAAATCCTTATTTTGATAGAGCAATTTATTTGTTGCTGAAATATTCTTTGCATAATATGGTAAATCATGGTTTTCCATACTAGATAAGTGTCTTGTATACCAATTTAGGAATAAGATTTTCTTTTTGTTTCTAGTCGAATCATATTTAAATTCTTTATAATTTAAAATGGTCGTTCTGCTGTCATTCGTGAAATTATTATAATAATTCCCAAAGCGCTTTTGAACATCATTTGTTATTACAATACTGCTATCATTGGTTTCCAATGCATGCTCACTAAATATTTCTTTTTGCTTCCCATAATCAATTTTTTGTGCATAATTGACCAGTGAAAATGGTTTAATTAACAATATTGCAATAAAAAGAGCTATGAAAATATGTTGATATAATCGGTTATTTCTAACAAACAGGTACGTTATAAGCAGCAAGGATAGAGGAAAATAAAGTAACCAGAAAAAATTCCCCTGTAAAAAAACAGAAATAATGGTTATCAGTGTAGTTAAGACAGTAATTGGTACTTTTAAAGCTTTTGTTTCGATAAAGTCCATAATAATTATTGATGCTGGTATTGAGACAACTGGAATCAAAAACAAATAATGTCTTGGGTCAAGACACATGGGAGAATATGAAGTTAGCGAGATAGACATGAAATTTGAGGTTAACAACAATATTAATGATGATGTTGTCCAAAAGGAGAATGAATCATTCATTTTAAATAAGCGAAATGATTTTACTCTCGTCAAATACGCAAGGACAAAAATAAATCCTATCGCCATTCCCTGATTAATAATCATTTCGAAGAAGCCAAATCCAATCCTTTTAAATAAAATCACAATGGATTGTTTGTCATAACTACAAAGATTTAAATAGCTATTACTTGTAATTGCCTCAAAACGTTTAAGAAAATCCCCTGTAAGCCACCAAATAATTAAAAAGTAAATTGAAAACATTACAATGCCAATAATTACATTGTATGTCCAAAATTTAATATTACGTTTTTGTATAATGTCAACAAAAAAATAATAAATCAATAGTGGAAGAATCAAAACAATTGTTCCCTTGGACATGAAGCCAAAGAGTAATGAAAGATTTAATAATATAGAATACAGAATAATTCTATTGTTTTGTATTCTAAATCTAAATTGATGAATCGCAAATAAAGCAGAAATAACTGCAAGGGCAATATAGATGTCAGGCATCAGTTTATCGGAATAAAAAATAAACCAATTGGATAGAGTTGTTAATGACAAACCTATAATCAATGTCTTTTTGCCTTTTTCTTTTAATACGTTGAAGATAAAGAGTAAAATTACTATAGAAATAAAAATGGTAGGTAAGGACGATGAGAAGTCGGAAATGCCAAAAACCAGATAAGATAATGAAGTTAAAATAATGATTGGTGTTCGAAAAGAGAAATGATCATCTAAATCAATAATTCCATTGTTAAAATCATTAGCCAATTTGGCATAATGTAAATCATCATAACCATAATGACCTATATAGCCAAATATATGATAAGCTATAATTACTCCAATAAAAGCCACTAAGATTAAGATTTGTTTTTTAGTTTTCAACTTCATGTTATGAATAGTTTATAATATTGGTTAGGTATAATTGGTGCCAACGTTTTTCGGCTATGAAGCGTGCGGCCTTTCTTGTAACGGTCTCAAAACTAAAGCATGGCCAAGCTCATGAATCACCGTCAGGTGATGAGTAATTTGCCCCGAAGCCAAAACTACGTTTTACAATATTACAAATTTTATGAGCAAAACGAACTTTTACTCACAATATAATTTATTTTCAATGATGCTCCCCGACAGAATTATCGGGATCGGCTATGAGCTATAGGTAGGAGGGGGAAGAACCTGACAAACTTCACTTAGCCAAAATCTTCAATTTTGTTAGCAATTCGAGGACGCGCGTAAAGTTACACAAATCAAAGATTTGTTATTTTGCGGAGCCCGCGAAAACCACTGGCAGCCTTTGCTTTATTCCCCGCTGTTAGGTTTTGTTTTTAATCAACAAATGTCTCTTTTATCACTCCTTTGACTTCTTTAACTTCTGGTTTTGAAAGTCGTCCTAATTGTCTAATTAATCTTTGTTTGTCAATCGTTCGCACCTGATCCAAAACAACCCAACCAATCCTATTGTCATGTTTAATCTCAACTCGTGTCGGGTAGTTTTTAGAACTTGTAGTCATTGGAGCTATCACGATCGTCTTTAAATATTTATTCATCTCGTTGGGCGATATCACCACGCAAGGTCTTGTCTTTTTTATCTCACTTCCAATTGTCGGGTCGAGATTAACAAGAAAAATATCATATTGATTTATTTCCATTCTTCCAAATTTTCGTCTTCAAAAACGTCGTCAAAATACAACTTGTCATCCCCATTTTCAGCCATTTTTTTGAATGCTTTTTCCCATCCTTTCCGTGGTTTTGAAATCGGCTTTAAGATTATTTGTCCTTTGTCCAGAATCATTTCTACTCTGTCCTTTAAGTTGTATTTCTCAAGAATTGTTTTACTAAGTCGAATCCCTTTAGAATTACCTATTTGTACAATTGATACTTCCATAATTTCAGTTTTTATTTGTAATTACGAAGTTGCCACAGAAATGTTCAAAAAACAAGGGTTTATTTTATTTTTTTTTGCGGATGAATAGCAGTGAATAAAACTTACGTTGCGGTGATGAAGCGAAGGCCTTACTTGAAAAGACCGACCAAACTTCATGGAGCCAAAACTTTGTTTTACAAATGTACAACTTTTGCCGTCAAAACGAAGTTTTGGCGGTGTTAAAATTATACCCCAAACCCACGAAAACGCACGTACTGCCTTTGCTTTATTCACCGCTGTTAGGGCCTGTAAGTTTTAATAATTGATTCTACTCAAAAGCACATATTTTTTTTCTTTCCTGTTTTTTATCAACATATTAGTCCTCGTTTGAGTTCCAATTTCAAATTTATATCCAGATTCAATTAACTTTAAATCGTAACCGTTCTGTTCAAAATCGTCAACTAGAAGGGTGTCATTTTGTTGATTCATCAAGATGAACTTTTTTTCAGGAGTGAATATCCAAATATTATTTAAAATCTTGTCCTTAAATCCCGATTGTTTTATCGTGTCCGGCTCCCAATATCTATATGTTGTATTCCTCCATACCCTATTACGAAACATAATGTTTTGATTTGAGGTAGATTGAGTCAATGTATCAGGAATCTTTAAGTCAGTACAGTTCGATAGTGGTGTTAAATCGGTGAAGAGATAATCCATATTATTGATTATTAGCTCGTCATTTGGTAAGATTTGACATAATGAAACTGCACCAATCTTTAAATCAACGTCAAATACAATCAGGTCATACAAATCTGGTTTCAATTTTACTCCGATGAAATAATTATATGATAAATCATATTTAGAATAAATTGTTGTATCAACAGACACGTCCAAACGAAATACTTTATCTATCGTTAGAGCATCAGAATCAAAATCATAGGGTTTTAAAAACTCATCTATAATATCAATACAATTTTCGTCAAGTTCAGAGTATGAATTAATAAAAGCTCTATCTAACTCTTTATCGGTTGATTTATTATTACAACTAAATAATACAATAAAAAAAATAAAAGCTAAAATGTATCTCATGCGTTTCATTTTATAGGCCCTAACGTCCCGGCTGTATGCGGCGAGCCGCTTTACCTGCATAAAGTTACAAAAAGCACACAAGTTCACAAAAAATCTGTGCCCTTCCACTTTTGCTCTATGCACGGCATGCCGCATCACATGCTGTTACCCAACGTAATGAACTAACTGCTTTGTTTTTAAAAAAAATTCGTCCGCTTCTCGGTAAATAATCAAATAAATCAATCCCTCAAGCAACGGACAGAAAAACCATTTTCCTGATAGTCGTTGTAGCTGTAGACATTGCTGCCATCGTAGTACAGGTACCGGCTCCAGGCAGAGCCGGTACCGAGCTCGGTAGCACTCCACCAGTAGCCGTAGCTCCCAATGGCGTTGAACCCACCAACGATGTTACGGTAGCCTCCCGGAAGGGCTGTAAAGCCATAATCATCTGTCCCATTTCCATCGTTGTTCCAACCAGAAGTAGTTTTTAAAGCAGTGCCTTCAGCTCCACTATTTCCGTGGGAAGCAATATAATCTTCCAGGGCTGTCCACTCTTCATCGGTGGGTACATGCCAGCCGTCGGGGCACAGATTGCCGGTTTCCACGGCGTACCAGTTGTACAAAGCACCATACGTTTCAGCGTACTGAGCCTGGTCATTGTCGTACCAACAGTATGCTCCGGTGGTGTTGTTTGCCCAGTCTGTGTCGTTTTCAACGAGTGCTATGGATGTACCATTGTTGTACGTGGTGGTTTTCAGGTTTTCGGCCATCCATTCCTGGTCACCAATAATTACAGAAGTATAATTATTACCATCAATATCTGTTACTCCATTTCCCCAATTTATTGTTTCGTCATTGGCAAGGTCGTCATCTTCGTCTTTTTCACATGCAGTAAAAATTAATAATGTGCTTGCTAAAGCCAGCATTAAAATGGCTAAAAGTTTTTGTTTTTGTAGCATAATTTGAAATTTTTAAGGTTTATAATTTCTGTTTGTTTCTGTGTTTGCTTTTTCTATTCTGACTAACGTTAAAAATTGTAGTTGGGAGTCAATGAGTTACCAATTCCAATTTCGTCAGGTTTTATGTCAAATTTAGCCATTTGTTTTTTAATTCTTTTTGCCATTCCCATCTTTCTTTTTTGGTCGAGAAACAGGTATTCTGTGGGTGGATTGTAAGGTACATTTTTAGTCACCATTGTCCAAATAACTGTTGCCAGTTTTCTTGCTGTTGCACTTACAGCTGCTTGCCTTCCTTTTCTATAAGCAATACGATTAAAAAAATTAGACATATGCGTATCCTTCAAATTTCCTATGCCATTTGCTGAATGACGAAGTGCTATTTTTAATCTGCCACTCCCTTTGGGTATTCTATTGCTTAGCATTTTTCCACCAGATATCTTATTGTTGGGCGCCAATCTTAACCAGGAGCAGAACTCTTTTGCTGATTTAAACTTTTTAAAGCCATCAATTCCTACTTCACTCATGATTGACATTACTGTTGCATGACTAACTCCTTCTATAGCCATCAAGTCAACTCCACCAAAATATTGAAAAGCAATTTGATTGAAGTTTTTTATATCAACCGCATTTTTATTTATGCGCTTATATGGTTTTTCTGTTGTTTCAAGCTTTTGTTTATCAGGATTCTTCCGGATCTCTTTTTTTATTAATTTCTCAATCTCTTTATCACACGCCTTAATTTTCTTTTGAAAATAATTATAGCTATCAAACTCTTGCTTTAACCCAAACAGATAGTCTTGTCTATTATTTCCATGCAAAGCCTTTGCTATTTCCTCTTTGGGCTTCCTACAATTGTAATGTCGGTGTTCTGCTAAAGAGTATGGATCCAAATTGCCATTACAAATATCGGCAATGATTTTCATTCCGGTAAGTCCGCAAATATCATTTACTACCACATCTAATCGAAAATTCAAAAATTTGAGATATTTTGCCATCTTATGAGATGCGCTTGAAGCCATGTCAATCCAATTGGCTCTTTGACGACAATATGTACGAAGTATTTCTGTTGTTTCATCAGGCAAAAAACTCCCTGATAATAAACCTAATGAATGAAGCTTTTGTATCCAACGACTGTCTTTCACATCGGTCTTTTTACCTTTTGCATTTTTCGTAAACTTTCCATTACATAAAACAACTTCAATGTCATGTTTTTGCAGCTCGACATATAAATTTTGCCAATAATCGCCTGTAGATTCAATTGCTACTGTTGTAATACCATATGATAGCAACCATTCACAAAGTTCTACGAGGTCTTCTGCATAAACACCAAATTCTTTTACGTCATCCAAAGATTGCCCCACGGCAGCAAAGTGTGATTTACTTCCAACATCAATTCCTGCTGCATTGTGATTTACAATTTCCATGTCAATTTTCTTTTTCCTTGCCATAATTTCTTTTTTATAATTAGTAAAAATGACTCTAAGGAAATGTATCTTTGAATCGAGAAATATTCTGAACGGGGTTGCCAAAATTGGCACCACCACTGGATTTATCAACAGGCCTCTGAAATGCATCTTTCAGGGGCTTTTTACATTTCAACCAGAATGCGTCACGGGCTTTTAAAGCACCATTTAAAAAGTCGGCCATGCATAGAGTCGGCTCAAAATTAGCAGAACTTTTAATTCGAAGACGCTCCTCGTTAGCAAGAGGATTTAATCTGAACTGGAGGAATAGATAACTTAATCTTAAATCTATTCTGGAGGTTCTTATGTGGGGAATGATTGGCAACGTACTGCAGCTATCAAGTGTTGGCGGTCTGACGTCACCCAGAAAGCCTTTATATAGCTGAACTTTTGTTTTACAATATACTAATTACACAACAAAAACAAAGTTCAGCGACCCCACTTATTACCCCGAATTCTTCTGGGACTAAAATAACCGCCAATAATTGATCAGGTGCATGTTGACTGCTGTAATTTGTTTTTACGTGAACCGTATTTCTCCATGAAAATGACACGTAAAAACTTCTAAGTCTCGAATTACACCGAATTTCCTTTATCTCTGATATGGGAAGTTCGGGGCGAGCCGTGAAACACTATTGTGCCTGGGCAGGTTTTGGAGCTGCTTTCGGGCCGATAATTATCCTGTCGTTATACAATAAGAATATTTCTGCCGGTGGAGCTTTGGCCGGAATGATTACCGGAGGAGCTACCGCATTAATCTGGAAACAATTAGAAGGCGGACTTTTTGATTTATATGAAATATTACCGGGATTTACTTTTGCTTTAATCGCTATTGCTATTTTTAGCAAACTATTTCCTGTTAAACAAGAGCAAAAAAATCAATATTTAAACATACGGGCAGACATAACAAAAACACCACACGATGCAATCGTGCGGTAGCGGAGTTTTTAGAAAAAAGCTTTAGTTACTTTTGCATAGAATTGTCATAGTTTGGTCATTAGTATTCTGCTTATAATTCTTATATTAAGGATCTCGTGAGCCGATAATTAAAATACCACGCGATATAATCGCGGTAGCGGGGAATTCGAATAAATATGACCCTATCCTCCACAAATAAGCTACACATTTGAAAGGAAAGGTTAAAACTGCTTGCTCTGATAGGATTTTTTTTAATTTTGACACTATTCAAACAAATGTGAAATTAGCAGGATATTAAATGACCAGGATTGTAGAAAAGTTCGCGGAACTGCCAAAATTTTTAAGAAAGCCTTTGTGGCAGTGGTGGCATAGAACAATGAATAAGTACGACAGCGATAATGCGGCCAACTTTATGAACTATGGGTATGAAAGTCTGAATGGGGATCCGCGTCTGGAACTTACAGATGAAGATGAAGTTGACCGTTATTGTATTCAACTTTATGATCATGTTGTAAATAAAGCCGACTTAAAAGGCAAAAAAGTCCTCGAAGTAGGCTGCGGAAGAGGTGGAGGAGCATCTTATATCAGTCGCTACTATAAGCCCGAAATTTATATTGGCATGGATATCTCGGAAAGCAGTATCAACTTTTGCAACGAGCATTACAATGTTGATAATCTAAGCTTTATCCATGGAGTTGCAGAATCGATTCCATATGAAAATAATTCATTTGATTTTATTATTAATGTAGAGTCGGCTCGCGTTTACCGTGATATACAAGCCTTTTTTAATGAAGTATATCGTGTACTTCGGCCCGGAGGGAAACTGCTGCTTGCAGATATGATCTACCCACACGAAATCGAAAACTTTAATAAGCGAATCGATAAAGCGGGGTTTAAGCGTATCTCAGAAAAAAATATCTCGAGTAATGTTGTTGCAGGCCTCGATAAAGACTCAGAAAGAAGGGAATATCTTATAGACACAAAAATACCAAAATTCCTGCGTAAATCATTCAAGACCTTCGCGGGTACGGTTGGGACTTCACGTTACAATAATTTTGCAAGCGGAAGGTTTCAATATTGGAGCTATACACTTGAAAAATAACAGATTAAACTCCTATTCCGCATCTTTTCTCAATTCATTATTCAACCTTTATTCCTGCTCCAACTCTTTGACCGGCGTTGGAGCGGGATGGCCTGAAAGGTTCTTTATTCGTAAAATGATAATTTCCAATGGGCACTGAGCCCGGCTCAGCTCCGGCTGGCAAAGCCTGGTTTTAGTTCAGGTTTTGCGGGCTTTACCAATGGGCATTGCAACAAGCTTCAGTGTATGTTTAGTTGTATACATACATTTTGCTCACCCAATTTTTCAGGAAATCTTTCTCCAGATTCTTTATTCTCTATTATGTGGATTAGATACTACAAGCTTTTTCGTGACCTTGTTAATGCAAAAAGGATGACTAACTGAATCAAATTTTCAATTTGCTTCAGTTAGTCATCCGGCTTTTTGAGTAATTATGCTTGAAGGTTCGTTTTAGTCCATACTTTTCAGGTATTTGTATAGTTCGTTATCGGTTGAAAGAATAATGGTGGTGGTGGAATCGAACGTATTTTCAAAAGTTTCCATACTTTTAATAAAGCTGTACAGTTCTTTTGACCTGCTTGATTTATTGTAGGCGCTGGCATAAATACTGGCAGCTTCAGCGTCTGCTTTCCCTTTAATTGTTTCAGCCTCCTTGTATGCTTCCGATTGTATCTGATTCAACTCACGTTCTTTCTCTCCGTTAATCCTTGAAGCTTCGCCCTCACCTTCGGATCTGAATTTGTCGGCAATACGGATTCGCTCGCTCTTCATACGGTCATAAACCCGTTCTCTGACATCCTCGACATAATTGATTCGTTTAAACCGGAAATCAAGTATTTCGATGCCCAAATCTCTTGTCTCTTCATTAGCTGTTTCCTGAATAATATTCTGGATTCTTTTTCTGCCCACCTCGATCCTGGCAAGAGAATCTTCGATCATTTCACTTATTTTAGCTGTAGTGTCGGCCTCCCGGTTGGTGTTCCTTACAACCTCTTCCAGGCTGTGGCTGGCTACCTGGTCGCGGGTTTCGCCATCAATAATATCATCGAGCCTGCTTTGGGCGCCTCGTTCATTAGTAAGTCGTTTATAAAACTGCAGTGGATCGGTAATATGCCAACGGGCATAGCTGTCAACGAAGATGAATTTTTTTTCCTTCGTAGGAATCTGATTGGGATCGCCGTCCCATTCCATATAACGTTTTTCAAAAAAATTTGCTTTTTGAACAAAAGGCGTTTTGAATTTCAAGCCGGGTTCGGTCACGGCATCGCCGATTGGTTTCCCAAATTGAGTTATTACAACCTGTTGGGTTTCATCTACAACGTAAATACTTTGAGATAAAACAATAATGCCGCCAACGATAATTGCGGCAATCAGTAATATTTTATTTTGCTTTTTCATTGTCATTCGTTTAATAAATTGATGTTTTGCAGCTTATTTAATTGTCTTTTTAAGTAAAGGGATCATGCTGTTGCCATCCTCTGAAGTAATAATCTTATCTCCCAGTTTAGGAAGAACCAGCTGCATAGTTTCAAGGTAAATTCTTCTTTTGGTTACTTCGGGCGCCCTGATGTATTCGTTGTAAAGGGCGTTAAATCTGGCCACTTCTCCCTGGGCATTGTTTACGCGCTGGGTTGCGTATCCCTCTGCCTTTTGAATGGTTTCTTCAGCCTCCCCCCGGGCCCGTGGAATTACTTTGTTGTATTCCGACTTAGCCTCGTTTATCAGGGTTTCTCTTTCCTGTTGTGCTTCGTTTACTGCATTGAATGCCTGTTTTACCGACTCCGGGGGATTGATATCCTGAAGTACTACCTGGGCTATTTCAATACCCAGTGAATATTCTCTGCCCATTTCCTGCAGCAAAACTTTAACCTCACTGGCGATTTCAGCCCGTCCAATAGTCAATACTTCGTTAACAGTCCGGTCGCCAACAATTTGTCTTGTAACAGCTTCGGAAAGATCACGAAGGGTGTTGTCGGGATTGCGCACCTTGAAAAGGTAATTGTAAGGATCGCTTACACGGTATTGCACAACCCACTGAACATTTGCCAGGTTTAGATCGCCGGTTAACATTACGGCCTCGTCTTTAGTGACGGAACCTGTGCGACTGTAAGTTGTTCTTACACCGGCTTGCTGGGTGCGAAAGCCAAATTCTTGCTTTTTTTGTCGTTCTACAGGCACCTTATAAACTTTTTCCATAAAGGGTAATTTCATTTTTAAACCGGGGGTAACCGTCCGTACATGTTTACCAAAACGGGTTACTACAGCCTCTTCTTCTGTACCTACCTGAAAAAATGAACTAAATCCAACAATTAAAAGCACTATTACAATACCTACTGTCTTGTAATGCTTTTTAACTAATTGTTGTATTTCATCTACATTGAATTCTTGATCTTGCATATGTTTATAATTTTGATTTTAGTTGTTAGACCCGCCTGCCTTAGTAGTACTGCGGGCAGGTAAAGCTCGCCATGTTGAGTTTAATACCCGGCCACACATGCTTTTCAGTTTTATTATAATCATGCGGGTGTACTTCGACAGGCTCAGCATCAACTTCGACAGGCTCAGCATTAATGCGTCAAATTTTTAGTCATGGCTCGGTTCATAAACTAATTATTAAATATTATTATTTGTAAATTTACAACTAATAACATGGTTTGGCAATAAATTGCTATTATTTCTTAATATTTCGAAAAATAGTGCAGGGAAACCAAGGGTTGGGCTCCCTTCGGCCGGAAGGTGGAGCTTATTTAAATCTTCGAACTCTATAACTCACCACTGCTGCAGAGCGTATTAATATTTACTTTGTAGTCTTCCGATTCAAAATTAATCATTCCTGGCGGATGAATCTATATTACACACAATATAAATAACAGCACCTGCACTTTCCCATTGTCTTTAGCCGTCTTAATGAAGCGAGATAAGCGCAGGTTTCATGTTCGTTTATAGGATTTTGTAAACGTTTAATAAACGCCTAACGCAATCAATCAAATTTAACAAAGGTTGTTGGGGATTCCTGTTTTTTCGTGAAAAAACAGTGTACGGTTAGTTTGTAGGAAAACCACACGTGAGGACACGTGCGGTAGCAGGGTGCGGTAGCGGAGCACCTACAAGTTAGAAACCAAAAACAGAGAAATTACCTTCGGTAAAATCGTAAACCCGGTTTATAACCAAAGCTAACGCCGATTTGTAACCGGTGCATTTACAAAATTCAAAACGAGCCGCTAACGCCGATTTACCTACGCTGAGCTCGCTGCTTAATAGCAGGCCCGGTTGTAATCTGCTCGAATACAGTGGCCGGAAATTTCATAAAAGCGTGAACACTTGTGGTTCTATAAAACAAATTTAATATCTTCCATAAATGGGCTTTGGTGGACATGTACAGGATATGATAAACCGGGACAAACAAAACCAGGCATTACGGTAACAAAAAAATAAACGTTTAACCCGAAGAAGAAATTTACATTCAAATATACCACATCAACTTTCGTCCAAAAAGAAAACCCACCAAACCATGACCGCTGAAGAAATCAGCGAAATGAGAAAACGAATTAAGACCTGCATCCGAAAACATCGGAAAAAGCAAAATATCAAAGTTCTTACTGTATTTACCATCTTCATGGCGCTCATACTCTGGATATTTTATGGCATAATTTTCGCCTGAACTATGAATAATAAATTTTACTTTTTCCACTCAAATTCACTAAATTTGATGTAGTTGCATATGGAGAGTAAAAAAACAGACTTATGACACATCACTCGACCGGCAAAATAGAGGTTATTCAAGGAGACATTACAAAAGTTAAAGCAGATGCAATAGTTAATGCGGCCAACTCCGCACTAAAAGGAGGCGGTGGAGTAGACGGAGCAATTCACCGGGCTGGTGGTGCAGCCATACTTGAGGCATGCCAGGCAATAATATCGAAAATTGGCAAATTACCAACTGGAGAAGCTGTAATTACCACGGCAGGAAAACTTCCGGCAAAACATGTAATCCACACTGTTGGCCCTGTTTGGCGCGGAGGACATGAAAATGAAGCACAAAAACTGGCCAACTGCTATCGGAATTCCCTCAAAGTTGCAGTTGAAAACAACTGTAGAACAATAGCTTTTCCTAATATAAGTACCGGTATTTATGGATTTCCAAAAGACAAGGCTGCAACCATTGCAATAAAGACAATAAAAGAGTTTATTAATGAATCAACCAACATTCAGAAAATAGAATTAATTTGCTTCGACAATGAAAATTATCAATGGGTTCAAAAAAACCTTTAAGAGATAAACCACTTAATATCAAAACCATTAATAATTCTGAACCAACTAAATGCACCAAACAACCATAAAAAAATATTTACTGTGGATCATCATTATTTGTTTTAGTACTGTCATCAATGCACAGCAAGACCGCATAGATAGCCTACAGCAACTACTGAAAGAAACCGAATCAACTGAAACCCGCATTGACGCGTTCAATCAACTATCGATGATTCTGAGACGCTCCTATCCGGATTCTGCCCTGAAATATAGCCAAATGGCAAAAAAAGCAGCCATGGAGGCAGACGATTCCTTGAGGCTTGCTGCGAGCCACAAAAACATAGGCAACGTTCATTACATAAAAAATGAACTCGACATTGCCATTAAACATTTCGAAATTGCCATGAACATCTTTAAGCGAAAAGACGATACGCTTGGTCTGGCTAAAATCTATAATAACCTGGGGGTAATAAACAGAATAAAGGGAAACTACCTTAAAACCTTACAATATTATCAAAAGTCGCTTGAAAAACGCAAGCTACTGGATGATGAAGAAGGCATGGGTAAAACATACAACAACATTGGAAACTTATATTTTTCCATGAATAACCTGGATCTGGCACTTGAATATTATCAAAAATCACTTGAAACCCGAAAAAAATATAACGACAGTCTGGGGATAGGAGGCTGCTACAACAATATGGGGTTAATCCACATAGAAAAAACTCAGTATGACTCTGCCATTACAAAACTGGAAAAAGCCCTTACTATTTATAAAAATTACAATGACCGGCAGGGAATTGCACATTGCAACTCAAGCATTGGCCTTGCTTACATGAATTTAAATCAGTATAAAACTGCATCAAGGTATTTTGTAAGAGCACTCAAGATATATGAAGATCTGGGGTCGAAACTCAACATTGCCAGAACACTCATTGGAATTGCAGAAACATATAACAATCAAAAACAGTACGAAAAAGCAATTGAGCTGGCCACGCGAGGAATGGAAATTGCCGTAGAAGCAGAAATTATTGAGCAGGAAAAAAACGCATATCTACAACTGGCGATTGCTTTTGAAGGACAAAGCAAGACTCAAAAAGCACTTCAATTCTACAAAAAGTTTATAAAAGTTAAAGATAGCTTATTTAGCATAGAAAAAATGCGTGAGATTGAATCTATAGAAAAAAAGTATCAAATTGAGAATCAAAAATTACACATCGACAACCTTGAAAACGACAATAAGCTCAAACGAGTTCAGCTGAAACAAATTCGCAGCCAGCAAATATTTACCATTATTGCTTTCCTCATTGCTATAGGGTTCATTATATTTTTGCTGGCCACACGCAAAAAGCTCAAAAAGAAAAATTTTACTATTTATGAGCAAAACAAAAAAATTACGAAACAAAAAAACGAGATAGAAAACCATCGCAATCACCTGGAAGAAATAGTACAAGAGCGCACAAAAGATTTGTGGTACGCCAAAGAAAAAGCCGAAGAAAGCGACCGGCTTAAATCAGCCTTTTTGGCCAATATGTCGCACGAAATAAGAACACCAATGAATGCAATTGTAGGTTTTACCGAATTGCTTAACTATACGTCTCCAACAGAAGAAGAAGAGAAAACCTACCGCAAACTCATAGAGCAAAACAGTAACCTTTTACTGCACCTGATAGACGATATTATTGACATTGCAAAAATTGAAGCCAGTGAGCTTAAAGTTCAATTCAAAGAAACTAACATCAATGAAATAATAGACGATGCCATAGAAGTATTCAACAAAAGAAAGAAACAGCTCGAGAAAGATCATTTAACCCAACTTGAAAACACAAACGCATAAATAACTTCCATTGAGTGCATTATGATTTTGTTTTTTACAATTGGGGGACTACTTTTGTTTTTCTAACATATGGGCGGTGTTTAAAATTATGGCTG